>DAOSLL010000342.1:0-4987 GCA_035368905.1 Rhodoferax sp. | reverse complement strand
GCCAGGCTACGGTAACTAACCGTCGCTTTTTCTGGTGGAATCTGGGGGTGTGGCATCGGGTGAACTTTGTGGAAAGATCTCATGTTTCAATTTGCCACGAGCACGGCACGAAGATATCCGGGCGGTACTTGTTGAAACCAAAGACACAGATCCATCTACCGCCAAATTCTAGCCCTGTGTTAATGCAAGTCGCGCACTTTTTTGACAGAAGTTGACTATTTCCAAGTCCCCCACGCCCGCACCTTGCGCAACCCGCTGCCGAAGACTCTGGCGTGGTGCCCGACGACAGCGGGCCGACACGACTTTACCCGACACGGCAAATCTTGAGCAGGTTGGCCCCGCCAGGAGAGCCCATGGGTTCTCCGCAGGTGATGACATACACATCGCCTGTCTGCACAATGCTGCGTTTTTTCAGGTCACTTTCAGCTTGTGCCAGTGCCGTGTCGCGATCAGTGCTGGTATCGATCAGCAGCGGGCGAACATTGCGGAACAGCGTCATCTTGCGCTGTGAGGCGATCTTGGAAGTCAGCGCATAGATCGGTACCCGAATCAGGTGACGGCTCATCCAGAGTGCTGATGAGCCGCTTTCGGTCAGGGCCACGATGGCTTTGGCGCCCAGGTGATGGGCGGTAAACAGCGCGCCCATGGCAATGGTCTGGTCGATGCGGGTAAATTTGATGCCGACAAAATCGGCTTCAAACTTGAGCTGCCGACCGGCCTCGGCGGCATGGCAGATCTTGGCCATTTCGATCACGGTTTCAAGCGGATATTTGCCAGCCGCAGTCTCGGCTGACAACATTACGGCATCGGTTCCGTCCAGCACGGCGTTGGCCACGTCGCTGACCTCGGCGCGGGTCGGCACCGGATTGGTGATCATCGACTCCATCATCTGGGTTGCAGTGATCACCACCCGGTCGTGCTCCAGCGCCAGTTTGATCATGCGCTTTTGCAGGCCGGGCACCAAGGCGTTACCCACCTCTACCGCCAGATCGCCCCGGGCCACCATGATGCCGTCGCTGGCCAGCAGGATTTCTTCAAGTTTGGGAATGGCTTCAGCCCGCTCGATCTTGGCGATCAGTCCCGGCCGATGGCCGTCTTCGGCCGCGACATTGCAAAGTTGGCGCGCCATTTCCATATCTGTGGCACTTTTCGGAAAGCTCACTGCCACATAGTCAGCCTTGAAGCTCATGGCAGTACGGATATCGTCCATGTCTTTGCCGGTCAGTGCCGGGGCTGACAGACCGCCACCCTGTTTATTGATGCCCTTGTTGTTGGATAACTCACCACCGAGCTTGACTGTTGTGTGAATCGCCTGCCCGCGTACCTCATTGACGATGATGACGATTAGTCCGTCATTGAGCAGCAACACGTCACCGGGCTTGACCTCGCGCGGCAGAGACTTGTAGTCCAGGCCAACGCCGCCACTGTCACCCAGATCGGTACGCGACGCGTCCATGACAAATGTCTGGCCGGGTTCCAGAAACACTTTCCCTTCGGCAAATTTGCCAACGCGAATTTTGGGGCCCTGCAAATCTGCCATGATGGCAACTTCTTGACCGGCACGTGCAGCCGCCTCGCGCACCATGCGGGCGCGCTCAATGTGATCTTGCGCGGTGCCGTGGCTGAAGTTCAGCCGCACCACGTTGACACCGGCGCGAATCATCTGCTCAAGCAGCGCTGGATCGTTAGATGCGGGGCCTAAAGTGGCCACAATTTTGGTCGTGCGAAGCTGCATGAATCGGTCCTGATGGAATTTGGATGGGCGATTTTCACATGGAAGTGCTGAGATGGCGGCGACCGGACCTGCGACCCCTCACTTTGCAAGTACCGGAAACAGCTTGATCAGCCCATCGGACATCACCTCAACAGCCAAGGCCGCCAGGATCAGGCCCATCAGCCGGGTCATGACATTGATGCCAGTCTTGCCGAGGCCGCGAGCAATCGGCTGGGCCAGGGAAAAGCACAGTGCGGTCGCCAGCGCCACGACAACGCCGTAGCTCACCAGCGCGCTCAACTGCCAGAACGTCTTGGCTTTCTCGGCATAAATCACCACGGTGGACATGGTGGCGGGGCCGGTCAGCAAGGGAATGGTCAGCGGCACCACGGCAATGCTGGTGCGGGTGGCCGCATCGCGCATTTCCTCAGCGTTGGACTTGGCCTCGGCTGGCTGCGCGTTGAGCATGGACAGCGCCGAGGTCAGCAGCAACATGCCGCCGCCGACCTGGAAACTGGCCAGCGAGATGCCAAAGAACGCCAGAATATGCAGACCCATCAGTGCGCTTGTGGCAATCACCAGGAAGCTGCTGAACGATGCGATCCAGATCGTGCGGCTACGCTGCTCGGGCGTGAAGTCCTGCGTGTAATGGATGAAAAATGGCACGATGGCCAACGGGTTGACGATGGCCAGCAAAGTGACGAGCGGTTTGAAATCCATGGGCGGCATGGTAGTCGCATCTGATGCCGCTGTGGCATGACCTCAGTCAGTCATGACTGCATTTGTGACCATCGCGCCACTCACAGCGCGCCAGCCGCCGCGCTGGCACACAAGCGCACACTGGCATTGTTGGCCCGGCTGCTGACCTGACCAGTGATGCGGGCCACTATTGGCTCGTGCGAGCGACTCTGCCTGCCATGCGGCAGGTTTGCCGACAGCTCAAACGCCAGCGATGACGGCTTCTATTTCGGCAAAGGTTCTGGCCATTTCGTGGGCATGAACCTGCACGCCCAACTGACGGGCGATTTGGGAGGCAGAAAAGATGCCCAGCAAGGCCTGTTGACCCTGCGGCCCTGGTCCGACCACAATGGCATGCGCCCGACCATCGAGTTTCAAGGTAGCCAGGATGCTGCCAACATTGGCTGCTCTGACATCGTCAATGCCCACCGCCTCCAATTTGTCAACCGGCGTCATGATGTCGGCAACCCGCAAATCACTGCGTTTGAGTTCACGCCTTTGCGCGACCAGCACCGGTTTTTCCGCCAGGATATCGATCGACGTGACGAGGCCGACGATGGTGTGCTTGTCTTCTCCCACGACAAACAGCATCCGCACCCCACGCACCAGCATGGAATGGTTGGCATCATCCAGCGTGGCATCGGCGGTAATGGTGGCCGACGGCACCTGAGACAGGTCCGTCATCACTTGCAGCGCCGCAGAGTCAACGTTCACGGCGGGCGGATTGAACGCATCCAGCAAATGACAGCCTTCGGTGGAAACGGGCGTTTTTGGCAAGGGCCGATAATTCGATTCTGTTTTCATGGCATCACCTTGGGTTAGTTGATCAACTGATGGTAGCAAAATTGCGGTTTTTTTGCGACAACTTGTCAACCAAAATCAGGTGCTTCAGGGCCCTGGCTGAGGTCAACAGGGTGTCATGAATGATATAAATATGATAGCTACTAGCGCTTTCAGGGTAAGGGCTAGAGCCATTTTTAGGCATATATTTTGAACTTTTTGCAGGGTTTTGCCAGCGCTCTGGCGCTGATCGTGGCCATTGGCTCACAAAACGCTTTCATCCTGCGCCAGGGCATCCGGCGCGAACATGTGGCGGCGCTGGTGATTTTTTGTGCGCTGTCGGATGCGTTGCTGATCGTCGCTGGCATTGGCGGTGCCGGGGCCTTGCTGCGCGGCAACGAGGCGTTGATGCTGGTCGCCCGTTATGGGGGTGCGCTGTTTCTGGCTGGCTATGGGGTGCTGGCAGCGCGGCGTGCCTGGCGGGGCAACCAGATGCTGCCCGACAACAGCAGCAGGGTCAGCCTGGCCACCGCGCTGGCTGCCTGTTTTGGCTTTACCTTCCTGAACCCGCATGTTTACCTTGACACAGTGCTGCTGTTGGGCAGCATTGCCAACCAGCGACCCGACCCCGGACGCTGGGTGTTTGGGGCCGGAGCGTGTTTGGCAAGCGTGGTCTGGTTTTCGGCGTTGGGTTTTGGCGCACGGTTTCTGGCTCCGGTGTTTCAAACCACCGCCGCCTGGCGGGTGCTTGACAGCCTGATTGCGCTAACCATGCTGGCGCTGGCCTGGTCGCTGCTGACGGTTTGAATCACGTGGCAGGGCCGCGCAGTTTATGATTTGCAGGCGACCCCTAAGCCCCAAGTGATGAAACCGAGAAACCCATGCACCCCAACGAACAGACGATTACCCGCCTTTACACCGCTTTTGCCGCGCTGGATGCCGATGCCATGGCCGCTTGTTACGCCGAGGATGCCAGCTTTGACGACCCCGGTTTTTCGCTCAATGGCCGCCGCGAAGTGGCTGGCATGTGGCGCATGTTGTGTGATGCCACACGCGGCAAGGCCCGGCAGGACTGGCGGCTTGAATTCCGCGATGTTCGCGCCGATGGCGACACCGGCCACGCCCATTGGGAAGCTTACTACCGCTTCAGCGTCACCAAGCGGCTGGTGCACAACATCATCGAGGCTGAGTTCACTTTTACCCCGGATGGCCTGATTGCCACGCACAAGGACAGCTTTGATTTGTGGCGCTGGTCCCGTCAGGCAATCGGTCTTGGTGGCCTTGTGCTAGGCTGGACTTCGTATTTCAAAAAGCAGATGCGCTTGCAAACCCGTGCCGCGCTGACCAAATACCTGGCCGACAAGACCTGACCCGCAGACAGGATTGAGCATGAACTGGTTTGAGGATTTCGAGACACGGCATTTTGATGTCAATGGCGCACGCATTCACGCCCGGGTGTCGCGCGGCGTGTGTGGCAATCGGGCTGTCCTGTTGCTGCTGCATGGTTTTCCACAAAGCCATGTGATGTGGCACCGGGTGGCGCGCAAGCTGCAGCAAGATTTTTACTTGGTCATGCCCGATTTGCGGGGCTATGGCGACTCCAGCAAAGCGCCCGGTTTGCCAGACCACAGCAGCTACAGCAAGCGCAGCATGGCGCAAGACCTGGTTGATGTGATGGACTTGCTTGGCATCGTGCAGTTTGGTGTCTGTGGTCATGACCGCGGCGGCCGGGTCGCGCACCGGCTGGCGCTGGAC
>DAOSLL010000341.1:0-4987 GCA_035368905.1 Rhodoferax sp. | reverse complement strand
CAGCCTTTGGAAGCTGGGTGCTAAAGCAGCGGCCCGAGTGGTTGGTGCAACCGGTGCCGAAGGCTCTGCATGTACTTGCCCGTCTGGGCCGTTGGAGCTTGAGCTACTACCTGATACACCAGCCCGTGTTGATTGCTTTGGTGAGCGGCGTGAGCTGGATACTTCTCTAATCATTCCACCGTTGTTTTCATAACAAGTCGATTTTCTAACCAAAAAAGCACGTGAAAAAGGAACTGAAATGGAGCCGCTACTGATTCTTTACGCAAATCGAATCATCTTATGCATCAATGATGTGTGCTGCCGATGCATCCTTACCAAAGAGAGTTGAATAATGAAGAAAGCGTTGATTCCCTTGGGCATATTCATTGTTCTGCTAATTTTTTTAGGTGTTGGTTTGACACGTGATCCACGCGTCATCCCATCTCCGTTGATTGGTAAACCTGCACCACTTTTTACTGCACCTCTTCTGCAGGCGCCAGACCAAACATTCACGCCTAAAGACATGCTTGGAAAAGTCTGGTTGCTCAACACCTGGGCTTCATGGTGTGTGGCTTGTCAACAGGAACATCCAATATTGGTCAAATTTGCCAAAACTAAAACCATTCCCATCATTGGACTGGACTACAAGGATAAAGAAGCCGACGGTCTGAAATGGTTGGGACGTTACGGCAACCCCTATGACGTGACAATCTCCGACAAAGACGGACGCATAGGCATTGACTTTGGGGTGTACGGTGTACCCGAGAGTTTCTTGATCGACAAAACAGGGATCATCCGCTACAAGCAAATTGGCCCAATCACTGATGAAGCACTGCGCGACAAAATTATTCCTCTAATTCGAGAACTGCAAAAATGAAATGTCCCCAATGTACCGAAGCCACGCTGGTCATGACTGAGCGCCAGGGTATCGAGATTGACTACTGTCCATCATGCCGCGGGGTGTGGCTGGACCGTGGTGAACTTGACAAGCTGATTGAGCGCAGCGCCCAGGCCATGCCAGCCCAGCCGCCCACACCACCGCAGCGGGCTCAGCCACATTACGAGCAACCTATGCGTCGCCCCGATTTTGTGGACTCGGATTACAAACACCACAGCAGTCACGGTAGCCACGACGGTTATCGCAAGCGCAAGTCATGGCTGGGTGAATTGTTTGATTGAACTGCCATGAAACGATTCATCCCCCCACTTTTATCTGCCTTGCAAGACAACCCGCATCACCGTCGCTTGGCGGTTGCGCTAGGTGCCTTGTTATTGGCATCGGGGGTCACGGCCTACAGCATTGCACCGCTGTCACCCGATGTCGCCAACCTACCCGTGCGGCAACTGATTGAGAACATTGCACCCATCGATACATCAGCTCAAAGGGACAGTGAACTGGTCGCACCGATGGTGCTCTACCGCAGCGAAATCACCCGTCCTTCAGATTCTTTGAACACCCTGTTTCGGCGATTGGGTGTCAGCGATATCGCTGCAGCAAGCTTTCTAAGTCGCGATACGGCATCGCGTACCTTGCTGGCGGGCACTCCTGGCAAATTTGTTTCGATTGAGGCAGACGATAAGCAACAACTGCAGCGCCTGACAGCGCGCTGGCCCAGTGAGGATGGCGCCCAGTTTTCCCGTCTGGTGGTCGAACGGGGCTCCAAGGGATACACCTCACGGGTGGAAATGGGCCAATTGGAACGATCGGTACAGCTTACCAGCGCAACGGTTCGCACTTCGTTGAACGCTGCAGCCAAGGAAGCCAAGCTACCCAAACCCATTGCCGCGCAACTGGCCGGTGTTATTGCAAGAGTGCCCGACTTCAGAGTAGATCTGAGTGCAGGTGATAGTTTTGGCGTGGTTTACGAAACGCTTGAGGTCGACGGCGAGATCTTGCGCACTGGCAAGCTGCTGGGTGCTGAGTTCGTCAAGAACGGCAAGCAACATCAGGTGATGTGGTTTCAGGAACCCGGTCAGAAGGGTGGCTTTTACACCCTGAATGGTCAAAGCATTGACCGTGACACCATGTCGCTGCCACTAGATACACCCAAGGTAAGCAGCGGCTACGGTATGCGCATTCACCCCGTCTATGGGCAGGCCAAGGCCCATGAGGGCACTGACTTTGCATCACCCTCGGGTACTCCGATACGCAGTGCGGCCCAAGGTGTCGTGACATTTGCGGGTTGGAAACAGGGTTATGGCAAATTTGTACTGGTGAAACACCGCGACCAGAAAGCCACGGCCTACGCACACTTGAGCCAAATTCAAGTCCGTAAGGGCCAGCGCGTGGCCATGGGTGACTTGCTGGGAGCCGTCGGACAGACAGGAACAGCCACCGGACCCAACCTTCACTTTGAATATCTGGTGAAAGGCCGCCCACAAGATCCCCAAGAAATCTCGCGCCAATCCGCTGAAAAGTCGATTACGTTAACGACCCGACGCGATTTTGAACGTGTGGCGCAAACCATGCGTCGTCAGCTTGATGCCGCATCTCTCGTGGCACAAGCCAGTGCCGATTAACTTGCAGAGCATCTGCTGTTCACCCCAACAACGTAATCCTGACCATCATGACAGACACGCCTGCAACCTCTCCTGAAAATACACCACCACCTTGCACTGCTACAGGCTGGCGAATCGCCACTATTGTGTGTTTGATAGCACTCGCTATTGCTGCCACGACAGCAATGAGCATGTTTCAACAGTTCAAGGCGCAAATGGAACACTTGCAAGCCAAAATGAAGAATCTGCCACAGATCAAATATGTTTCTGTGCTGGTAGATGACAAAAATGCACCTGCGCAATTAATCACGTTCGACCCACTAGACAATTTCGTTCAAATTCAACGCGTAAATGACATCAAAGAAGGGCCTAACGACAGCATGCAACTCTGGGCTATTCCGACCGCTGGTAAGCCTCGTTCGTTGGGCGTTGTGGCACCTCAAATCAAAACCGCACAGCTTCCGGCTACCAGCAAAATGCTGGCAGACATTACGCAATTGGCGATCAGCGTCGAAAACAAAGGTGGCGTGGAAACGGGTAAAGAGCCTCGTTTGCCCTACTTGTTCAAAGGTGCATTGATTCAGAAAGCGATGTAATTTTTTGGTTTTTTACTTGCGACAAAAAAACCAAAAACAGAAACCACTCAAACTGCGACTTTGAATTGCTGGTAGCAGTTTCGACCAGCTGCTTTTGACGTTGGTCAAGCATCAGCACAAGCCTGCCCCCGCAGAGCAAGCCAATACCGTGTTGTCGAGGCGGCCAAACACACGTATTTCAGGCATTCTCTATTCTCAGTCGTTACCGCCCACCAATTTCAACTTGCAAACCACCCCCGCGTAAGTCGTTGATTTTATTGAAGGTGGCCTCGTGAAAAGTCACGAGGGTCACTGAGAACAGAGAGAGAAAACGGGGTGATTTTGGTCAAAAACGGCAAAAAACGACTGATTTTCATAGCAGAAAAGTCACAAGGCGAACGCCGTAAGTGCGCGCCACCATTGAGTTTTTAGACGAAAAAAAGCCCAACTGAAAACAGTTGGGCTTTCTATGTATGGTGGAGCTGGGGAGATTTGAACTCCCGTCCGCAAGCCTTGTTCGAACAGTTCTACATGTGTAGCCGTCTGATTTAAGTCTCGCCTTTTGCATCGCGCAGTGGCACGCTATGCAAAACGCCAGCAACCTATTTTCTCGACCTGCCTCAAGTTACCCGAGGCAGACCCAGCCGAATCAAATTACCCCGCAGCCTGGACTACCGAGCTTTGCAGCTTGGTAACCCTTGCCCAGCCTATCGGCTTGCTGTTGCGAGGCTCACGCGCGATTAAGCGGCGAGTGCGAAACGTTCGTCGTTTGCAGTTAGTTTTTTTGAATCGGTTTAACGAGTACATTCAACTCGACATGCCCTGCTGCGCGTCCGAACCCGCGTCGAAACCAATGCAGCCCCAAGGCTCTTATTTTAGGCGATCTGCAAAAGTTGCAAGGCCTTGGTCGAAAAAGACTTGAGCTTCAGTTGCGAGAGTCCGGCCAGATCGGTATGCGTTTGCAGGCGCTCTGCTTGGTTGAAAAAGACTTGAACCTCAGTAGTGAGAGCTGCTTGTTTGCCGCCAAGCTCCTAGCTGGCGATCTCATTTGTAGCTCTGTTCTTGCCACATCAGTTGTCAGGTAGTCTTTGCCTGTGCCGCATGCCACCCAAAATTCGCTGGTCAGTGACCCGTCCGACGCGACGGCGTGTGCAACCGTGATGTTGGATGCGACACTTGGCGCATGAAAACATTGGTGTTATTTAACTACGACTGGGACTTGGGAGGCTTTGCCCGCAACGCGCAGGCCTGGCCGCATGATGGGGCAGGGTTTGATCTGTTCAGCTTTCCCAGCAACGCCCATCTGGCCTGGTTTGACATGACGCGCTATGTTGCCCGCTTGGCACGTCTGGCACCACGACGCGGCTGGACGGCAGTGGTCTCCAACCATGAGCAGTTTGGTGCGCTGGCCGCAGCCTTGCTGGCCGAGCGCATGGGCTGGCCGGGCACACCGGTCAATGCGGTGCTGACCTGCCAACACAAACTGTACGCGCGCGAAGTGATGGCGCAGGTCTGCCCGGATGCCAATTGCGGCTTTTCGCGCCTGCCAATGCGCTACGGCGACCCGGTACCCGAGGGGCTGCATTACCCAAGTTTTGTCAAGCCGGTCAAAGCCGCATTTTCGGTGCTGGCGCGTACCGTGCTCAGCCGCGCAGACCTGCACGCTCACACCCGCTTTGGCTTCTGGGAGTTATGGGTGATCCGCCACTTGGTGGAACCGTTTGAGCGAATCATGCGCCAGCGCCTGCCACAAGCTGGCACGGCGCACAGCCTGATGCTTGAAGAGCCTGTACCCGGTGCGCAGTTCAATCTTGACGGTTACGCCTTTGCGGGCGAAGTGCACGCGCTTGGCGTGGTCGATGCCGTCCACTACCCCGGCACCCAGGCGTTCATGCGCTTTGACTATCCCGGCACACTGGCCGCAGACATTCAGG
>DAOSLL010000340.1:0-5002 GCA_035368905.1 Rhodoferax sp. | reverse complement strand
ACAAAAGCGCACAACGTGCTGGTCAAAGCTGTTTGCGTAAAACGCCGACAGGGGAATGGCTGCCACGCCCACCTCGGAGGTCAGCCATTTGCAAAACCGTGCTTCATCGAGCGTGTTGATGGAAGACGTATCGACGCACTGAAAATAAGTTCCCTCGCAGGGCAGCAGCTTGAAACGGGTGTGTTCCAGCCCGGCACGAAACAGGTCACGTTTTTGCTGGTAAAAGTCGGGCAGCTCCAGATAGGGTTTTGGGTCGGCCATGTATTGGGCCAGCGCGTGCTGCACCGGTGTATTGACGGTGAACACATTGAACTGATGCACCTTGCGAAATTCATGTGTCAATTCAGCGGGTGCCGCCACATAGCCCACTTTCCAGCCGGTCACATGGTAGGTCTTGCCAAAACTCGACACCACAAAGGCGCGCTCGGCCAAGCCGGCAAACCTGGCAGCGCTTTGGTGCTGCTGGCCATCAAACACCATGTGTTCATAGACTTCGTCACTGATCAGCATGACATTGGTGGCTGCCAGCAGCTTTTCCAGGTGTTGCATGTCGTCATGCGACCAGACAGTGCCGCTGGGGTTGTGCGGGGAATTGACGATGATGGCGCGGGTTCTGGGCGTGATGGCTGCGGCGATTTTCTCAAAGTCCGGGCGAAACGTGCCGGGGGTCAGCGGCACGCGCACCGGCACGCCGCCAGCCAGTTCGATATTGGGGCAGTAACTGTCGTAGCAGGGCTCCAGCACGATCACCTCGTCGCCGTTGTGAACGATCGCCAGGATGATCGTCAAAATCGCCTGAGTGGCTCCGGCTGTAATGGTTATTTCGGTTGCAGCGCAATACTGGCGTGCGTACATAGCTTCTATTTTCATAGCAACTGTATCGCGCAGCGCTGGCACACCGGCCATTGGCGGGTATTGATTCAGGCCTTTTTGCATGGCCCCGGTGACGGCATCCACCAGCCTTGGGTCACAGGCGAAGTCCGGAAAACCCTGGCCCAGGTTGACCGCACCTGTTTCGCTGGCAAGCGCTGACATGACCGTGAAGATGGTGGTGCCCACGCGGGGCAATTTGGATTGAAGGCGGGGACAAGACATGATGGTCGCTTGAAAACAAATGGCCTGGGTTACAGCTCGTAGTCATTGACCTGACCTGTCATGGCACGCGCCACCAGGTTGCGGTCAAGCCGGTGACTGAGCAGCTCGGCAAACTGATAGACAAAATTGCGCAAATAGGCACCGCGCTTGAACGCCACCCGCGCCACGTTGGTGCCAAACAACTGGCCCACAGAGCGCACCAGCAGACCACTTTTGCCGCCGTCGTTGTCGATGTCGCGCACCGCCATTTCCGCCGCAATGCCGACGCCTAGCCCAAGGCGCACATAAGTCTTGATCACGTCAGAGTCAATGGCTTCCAGGGCGAAGCGGGGCGTGAGCTTTCGCACACCAAAGGCCTGATCAATCTTGGTGCGCCCGGTGTAGGCCGGGTGGTAGGTGATGATTGGCTCTTTGGCAATGTCTTCGAGTGTCAGGTGATCTTTGCTGGCCAGCGGGTGTCCGGTGGGCAACACCAGCACATGGTGCCATTCATAGCATGGCAGGGTGACCAGATCGTCGTATTTGGCCAATGACTCGGTGGCAATACCAACTTCTGCGACCTCTTCAAGCACCATGCGGGCCACCTCGTCGGGTGAACCCTGGTGCAAGGCGATATTGACCTTGGGGTAGGTTTGCCGCAACTTTGCAACCGGCTCAGGCAGAAAGTAGCGCGCCTGCGTATGGGTGGTGGCAATTGACAGCGTGCCACTGTCACCGAGGCTGTAATGCTCGCCGACGCGCTTGAGGTTGTTGACCTCGCGCATGATGAGATCGATGCTTTTCAGCACCAATTGTCCGGGCTCGGTGACCCGTTTAAGCCGTTTGCCGTAGCGGGCGAAAATCTCAATGCCCAGCTCGTCTTCAAGTTCAATGATGGCCTTTGAAACACCGGGCTGCGAAGTGTGAAGCGCTTTGGCGGCCTCGGTCAAATTAAGGTCGCGCCGGGCGGCTTCCTGTACAAACCGGAATTGATGCAAATTCATCTTCAGGCAGCGAACGGATTGGTGGTGGGTCTGGCAATGCGTGCGAGCAGCGCGATGACCTCTGGCTCTTCACCCACCGACGGCTTGAGGCGGAAATTCAGTTTGGGGTAAACGGCCTGCAAGCTTTTGACCAGCATCGGCATGTCTTCGCGCGCATGGCGCCCGATGCCCAAAAACATCGGGACGATCGTGACATGGGTTACCCCTTTTTGCGCCAGATCAGCCACGGTGCTTGCCAGGTCGGGCTTGGTACGTTCCAGAAACGCGCAGCAAACCAGTGCCTGCGGGTCTGCCAATAACATGGTCTGGGCAACCTGGTCAATCGGAATTCGCCACGCCGGGTCACTGGAGCCATGACCAAAAAGAACCGTAGCCTGCATCAATTCACCCTTTTGTCAAAGTTCCAGAAGAACTAGCGCCGCAGCACCAGCCAGCCAAACGCTGTCAATGACAGCGCCGAGTAGATCAAGCCTGGCAGTGCGGCTGTCAGCCAGGGCTGCCAGTTGCGCAAATCTCCCATATAGCCAAACACGTTGTTGAGCAGAAAAAAGCTGATGCCTGCCATGACACCGCCAAACACGTATGCGGCGATGCCGCCAGAGCGAAAGTTCAAGTAGGCAAACGGCAACGCCAGCACCACCATGACCAGGCAGCTTAAGGGATAAAACACTTTTTTCCAGAATTCGATCTCGTAGCGTTGTGCGGTCTGGGCATTGTTTTGCAGGTGCCCAATGTACTGAAACAAATCGATGGTGCTCATCCGGTCAGGCTTGAGCAAGGCGGCTGACACCATCTCGGCACTGATCCGGTTTGGCCAGCGCAATGAAGGCAGCAACACGCGTTCAATCTGTGCCGATGAATCACCGTGCACGGCAAACTTGGTCTGGTGTGCCTGCTTCAGAAGCCAGGCATCGTCTTCCTCGATGACGGCTGACTCAGCCAGTGACATCGACATCAACGTGCCCCGGTTGTTGAACTCAAATATCCGCACGCCCCGCAGGCTGCCGTCAGGGGCGAGCTCCCCCACATTGACAGCGTATTGCCCGGCATCCTGCTTTTCCTTGAGCCAGGCACCTGTTTGCCCCAATGTGATGTGCCCGGTGTAGCGCGCCTTGAGGAACTGGGCAGTGCGGTCAGCGACGGGCGATAGATAGTCGCCAATGGCAAAAGTAACGATGACAAATCCGGCACCCAGCACAAGCAAGGTCCTGAGCGCACGCCAGGGGTCAAGCCCGCTGGTGCGCAAAATGGTGTACTCCGAGCTCTGGGCCAACCTGGCCATCACAAAAATGGTGCCAATCAGCACCGCAATGGGCATCAGTTCATAGAGGTGACTTGGCAGCAGCAAGGTCACATAAGACAGCGCCTGCAGCAACTGGTAACCCGGCAACGCCTGTCGCCCAATCGACTGGACTTCTTCGACAAAATCAAAGAAAAAAAACAGTGACAAAAATCCCAGCGCAACAAAAGCAACGGCATTGATGACTTCAGCGTAAATCAGCCGACGCAAGGTTTTCAAGATGCAGCCTTCTTCAGCCGGGGCCAGGACCAGTTGTTGTGACACTTGGCAAGCCAAAGCGTTGCCATCAGAAAGATGCCGCCATGCAAAGCCAGCAGATGGGTGGCGAAGCCAAGCTTTTCCGAGGCGATCCAACTCTGCCCCAGATTGAGGAGGTTGTAATAAACAACAAAAGTGAACAACGAAAAAACCAGATTGACACTTTTGTTAGCGCGGGGATTTACGCCCGATGCGGCCAGCCCGATGATGACGAAATTGACGGCTGCCAGTATCAGGCCAAAGCGCCATGACAGTTCAGCCAGATTGCTGGCAGTCGGGTTCTGCAGCAAACTGAGGGTCGTCTGGGTGTTGACCGGCGCAGAGCGATATTTGCTGGTGACATCGGTGTTGATCTGAACACCATAAACCTCGAATTCACTGATTTTCAGGTTAGCGGCCCCATTCACGGTTTCAAGTCTTTGGCCGTTGTTGAGCAGCAAAAACTGACCCTGGGCAAGCATTTCGATACGCCCGCTGCGGGCTGAGGTCATGGTTTGTTTGCCCTTTTCATTGGTCGCAATGAATACATTGGACCCGGTTTGATCTGCCGAGACGTTCTTTTCGACAAAAAAAACGCGGTTGCCGTTGGCCGATTCCTGAAAACGACCCGGTTCAATCCGTTCGATATCGTTACGCTGCTCGTATTGGTTTTTCAGGAAATCGACGCGCTGTTTGCTCCAGGGAAGTACCAGCAGTGAAAGCGCTGCCACAACACAAAATACCGGCCACGAAAACCGCATCAAGGGCCGTAGCAAGCTCGCCAACCCTTTGCCGCTGCACAGCCAGATCACCATTTCACTGTCACGGTACATCCTGGACAAGGTCGCAATAATGGCAATAAAAAGGCTCATGGTCAGCAGCGTGGGCATGTAAGCCAGCACGGTGTAGCCCATGACCATCGTGACATCTGACGGGTTGAAGCTGCCGCGCGATGCCTGACCCAGTGTGCGTATCAGCACCATCGTCATGACGACCGTAACCAGCACAATCAGTGTGGCACCAAAACTGCGCGAGAGTTCTTTGCGTAAAGAGGATTGGAATAACATGGTGCAAACAGGAAACCACCAATTATGAACTTTGAACTTGAAACTTCGGCACAGACGGACTTTTTGCGCGAGAAATCGGATGCCTTGCTGGTTTTTTTGACAAGTGCATTCATCCAGCAGGGCGACGCCTTGTCTACGCTGGCGGCAAAAGTCCTGAAGTCTGGTGACCTGCTAGCCAAGCCCGGCCAGTTGCTCGACATCTACCGTCCCCCCGGCTTTTCCTGCTCCAGGCTGGTGCTGGTGCATCTGGGCGATGGCACGGTCAGCGATGTTCGCAAGGGTGTTGGTGCTGCCGTGGCGTTGCTCAAAGCCAGCAAACC
>DAOSLL010000339.1:4654-5009 GCA_035368905.1 Rhodoferax sp. | reverse complement strand
AGACCCCAATATCACGGCACAGCACCAACAGCTTCCAAATTGAGAGCTGCCAGCGCTTTATTCATAAGGGCTGGAGGCCAATTTGTTGTATCAACCGCAGACCCAAGCCGATTGGTTTGAGGTCTGCACGATGGCCCGCAAAATTGGGGTCAGACCCCAGTTCGGGGTGACGCTGCTGACCCAAACAGGCAACTCTTCGCCGAATTGGGATCCGACCCCAAATTTGCTACTGACGGCGCCTGCGCCAGAGTCATCAATGCAGCGGTGACTTTGGGGTGGATCGGATTCCAAATTTGCCACCGACCGCGCCTGCAACGGAGGCACCTGTGCAGCGGTGCCTTTTGGGTCGGACCGG
>DAOSLL010000339.1:0-4644 GCA_035368905.1 Rhodoferax sp. | reverse complement strand
GGACCGGATTCCCAATTTGCCACCGACTGCGGCTACGGCAAATTCACCAACGCTGTTTCACGATCACAAACCACCAACGCGCAAAAAGCACGGGGATCAGAATTTCATCTGATCTCCAACGCTATTCAAACCTTCACGTCAAGCAAGCATTACTTGATCAGGTTGCCAGTGAGTTCCTGGCGGAATTCGGCTTCAGTGACCTTGTTCTCAGGCTTGTACAAAGCTGGCGCTGCGGCGTACATCGCGGCACACACAACCAGGTCACGCTTCCAGGTGATTTCGTTGGGCGCGTGCGCCTGGGACTCGGCGCCGGGGCCGAAGCCAACGCAGGGGATGCCATATCGACCCTGGATGGAAACACCGTTGGTGGAAAAGGTCCACTTGTCAGTCAAAGGACGGCCGACGCGCTTTGACAGGGCGATTTCGTCTGGCGGAGACAGTCGCGTGTCGCCCCACATGGCGTGGTGGGCTTCAACCAGTGCCTGCACGTGAGCGGCGGATTCCTTGTTGATCCATGTCGGGAAAAAACATTCCGTCTTATAGACTTCGCCAGTCCATGACGGCTTGTCATACCAGTACATCGACACCTTGACATCGGCTCCGTACTTCTTGACGTTGGGCAGGTTTTCGATTTCCTTCAGGCAAGACAGATTGGTTTCGCCAGCAGTCATGCGACGGTCAACCGAGATGGAACAGGAGTCCGCGACAGCGCAGCGTGAAGGCGAGGTGAAAAAGATCTCGGAAGTGGTGCAGGTGCCGCGACCAAGGAAGCGCGCGTCTTCGTAATGCCTGGGGTTGTACTGCGGGTCGAGCATCTTGACGAGGCCCTTGATTGCCGTGCCCTGCGCCGCATCGTTTTCATTCAACGAACGGATGTCCTGCAGGATATCTGCCATCTTGTGGATGGCGTTGTCACCACGCTCTGGTGCGGAACCATGGCAGGAAACGCCCTTCACATCAACCCGGATTTCCATGCGGCCACGATGACCGCGGTAAATGCCACCGTCGGTGGGCTCGGTGGAGATGACAAATTCAGGAACTATTTTGCTCACGTTGTAGATGTACTGCCAGCACATGCCGTCACAGTCTTCTTCCTGAACCGTGCCGACGACCATGATCTTGTAGCCAGCCGGAATGATGCCCAGGTCCTTCATGATCTTGACACCGTAAGTGGCAGAAGCCATGCCGCCTTCCTGGTCTGACCCACCGCGACCATAAATGACTTCGTCTGTCTCAAAGCCGGTGTACGGATCGTTGGTCCAGTTGTTGATGTTGCCGATGCCGACGGTGTCGATGTGGGAGTCGATGGCGATGATCTTGTCGCCTTCGCCCATCCAGCCAATGACGTTGCCCAGGCCGTCGATTTCAACCTTGTCGTAGCCCAGCTTTTCCATTTCAGCGGCGATTCTCTTGACCACTTTTTCTTCGTCGCAGGACTCGGACGGAATTGCAATCATGTCGCGCAGGAACCTGGACATGTCTGCCTTGTAGCCTTCAGCGGCAGCCTTGATGGCACCAAAATCAACGTTCATGGATTTACCTCAGTTAAATTGAATACATACCATCTCCAACCTGTTTCAAGCGGTCAATTGAAATCGATGAGATGGAAACGAAGAGATTCGAATGCCTTCATTGATAGACCTCAAAACAAGTCAGTCAAGAAACAGTCAACGCACATCCGCCTAATGTCGCGCACTTGCATTTCATCACCATATTCAATAATCGTGCCAGCCCCGATGGGTCCTTTTTTGCCCGCAGCGTATCGGACCAGTCGTGCAGGAGGCTGGAAGGCTGCCGCAGCCCCAGTGGACCAGCTTCGACTGGTCTGTGGTGATACGATTCCAGCCACAAATTATCAGTTTGATAAGCCTTTACCGCTAACGATATGCCTAAAACCCCGGTTACCCACCCATCTGTGTTGCAGGCCATTCAGCCGACGATCGTGCGCTTCACGAAGATGCTGGCCGGCTTGCTGCGTCTGGAGGTTGAAATCGTCGATGCCAACCGGATTCGGGTTGCCGGCACCGGCCCTTACGCGTCCATGACCGGCCAACGATTGCACACCGATGCCTGTTTCTTGCGCCAGGTGCTCGACACCAAGCAAGAGAAGGTCGTTTTGCAGCCCCGCGCAGAGCCCCTGTGCACCGGTTGCGCCGATCTATTGCCCGGTAACACGTGCGCCTTTGTCGGGATTCCTATCGTGGCTGAGCAACAGTGTGTCGGTGTCATCAATTTGATCGCCTTGACAGCGGAGAGCCAGCTTCGCATTCGCGAGCATTCTGGCGAAATCATCGAGTACGTTCGGCATGTTTCGAGTCTGTTTGTCTCGAAAATCATTGGCGATCACGACGGCAGCAGAGATCATGACAAGCAGTTACTCAGCTTGCTGGACCACATGGATCAGGGGGTGGTGCTGATCGATGAGGATCAACGGGTTTGCCTGATCAATCCTCCGGCGCTGGCGCAACTCAACTGCAATCAGGAAAACATCATTGGTCGCGCACTGAGCATTCGTCCTTGTGTTGATCACCAGGAGGTCCCATCAGGGCATCTGCAATATATGGTGTCCTTCGGTGATCACCATGAAGTCATCGTTGGACAGTTGCACAAGGTGCACGACCGCCAATTGTTCCTGATGGCGTTTCACCAGGCGCATCCTCCCCTGTCAAACCAGTTGGTGCGAAACGAGCCACGCCTGAGTCACATCATTGGCGAATCACCGCCGATGCGGGAGCTCAAAGCCTTGCTGATCCGCGTGGCGACCAGCCCGTCAAGCATTCTGATCTGCAGCGAGAGCGGCACCGGCAAGGAAATCGTTGCGCGTGCGATTCACCAGCTCAGCGGGCGCGCCAAACGGCCTTTTGTTGCCATCAACTGTGCAGCGATTCCGGATGGTCTGCAGGAAAGTGAGTTGTTTGGCTATACCAAAGGCTCATTCACCAACGCTTCGACGACTGGGAAAAGTGGTCTCATCCAGTCAGCCGACGGTGGCACGCTTTTTTTGGACGAGATCGGCGACATGTCGCTAAGCACGCAGGCCAAACTGCTGCGGGTGATCGAGACGCGCGAGGTACAACCACTCGGGGCCAACAAGGCCATATCGGTGGATATTCGCATCGTCGCGGCAACGCATCAAAATCTGCAGCAGCGCATTGCCGAGGGCAAATTTCGTGAAGACCTGTATTACCGCATCAACGTTATTCCGCTGGCCATTCCACCCTTGCGCGACCGAGGTGGTGACATCGAATTGCTGGTTCATCACTACATCAACCAGCATTCGCGCCGCTTGGGTGCGGTCTATCCAGGCATTTCGCCGGCCGTGCTGAAACTGCTGCCCAAGTATTCCTGGCCTGGCAATGTGCGCGAGCTCAGCAATTTGATGGAATATCTGGTCAATGTTGTGCCCAACGGCGAGGTGATCGACGAGCGCTTGTTTCCGCCCAACATTACCAAAGGACTTCTGTCCAGTGGGCTCGATGCTCCCGTGCAAACCATGGAAGTCGCGCAACCCCAAACTCGGCCTGATGCCACCTTGATCGAGAGCATGGAACGCCAGTTGATTGAAGCCTCGCTGCTACGCCACAAGAACAAGCAACAGGCCGCCGACGAACTGGGCATCGGCATTGCCACGCTGTACCGCAAAGTCAAGAAATACGGGCTTCAGGTGAGCTGAGCGTTTGATGTCATTGCCGCAATCTGAAGGCGAAGCATTGCCTCCAGCACGCCACCAGCGATGGCCATGGCCTTGTCGGATGCGCTGAGGTAGTCGGCCTTTTCACCGCGCGGATCGATGTCGCCAATCTTGAACCTGGCGCTGACCTGCAGCCCGTCTTGCAGAAGGCCGCGCACCATGCCGGTCAGCGGCGCGGTCACCGCCGTGTTGCCAACCTGACCCATCAGTGTGCCTTGGGTGATGAGGTCACCGAGCGCAACATATGAGCGGAAAACGCCAGCACATGGCGCTCGCACAACCCGCAAATCGCTTTTCCCGGCGATTTCGCCCGGAATGCCGGTGTTAGGCTCGGCCCCGCCGCTGAGAATGACGCGCCCCAATCGGTGGCCCCGGTTGGTTTCAATCACCGCATGACAATCATCGCCGACGGTGAATCCGGGCCCGAGCGCAATCGTGATGGGTGCCATATTCTTGCTTGTGCCAAGATTTTCCTTGGCCAAAATCGCGTCAACCAGATAGTCTGGCCCTAACGCACCCAGTGAACCGGCATGGGGATCCACCAGCAACGCGATTTCCCGGCGCAACGTCAGGTCCAGCGCCTCATGCGCCGTCGCTACCAACCTGGCGGTGAGGTCTTCAACTGTGACAGAGCCGTCGAATACAGCCTGTGCGAAAGCCGCGCTGCGCCTGATCGCGGTGGGCAAGGGGATCTCCAGCATGACAACGCGGTAGCCGCAGCGCGCCAGTCGAATCGCCACGCCGGAGGCAATGTCACCGGCACCCCGAATCACAACCAACTCACCCCAATGCCGTGGTCTTGAGCCTTGATTTTTCACAACGCGCGCCAAGGCAAACAGGTCGTTTTGTTGTTCCAAGCGCGCAGTTCCAGAAAAAATGCCCATGACTTCATGACGTGGCTACCTGACCCGAGGCTGCGCATCGGTGAGCAACTGAGCCAGCACCTGAGCCGG
>DAOSLL010000338.1:0-5010 GCA_035368905.1 Rhodoferax sp. | reverse complement strand
ATGCTCGGTCAGCCAGTTGACTTCGGCCGCCAGTTGGACATCACCTTCAATCCGCACGCCCGGCTTGTCGCCGCGAAAGGCGTGTTGCAACAAAGCCAGGGGCGATTCGTCGGTGACGGTCAGCACCAGGTCTGCCGGAGATTGCGGTGCTGCCAGATCGAGCAGACCCGCCGGTGTTGACTGCAGTCTGAACGAAAACGAGCGCCATTGCACCAGCATGACCTGACCCTTGTGTCGTGCCAGTCTGGCCATGGCCTCGCTTTCCTGCATCAACACATGGTTGAGCAGCAGGACGATACGCCTTTGCGCCTCAGTGACCGCCCAAGTTGGGGGCTGTAGTTTGGGAAGCGGAAGTTTCTGAAGAAAGCCTTCCAGAAATGAAAAAGGGGACTGTGTTGCCATAGTCCCCGATTATTCCCTGAATTTGAAACGCAACGCTTACTGCAGCGCTTGAACCCCGGCGACCAGCCAGCCGCTGTGACCATCCTTGGGCTTGATCATGTTCCAGACCTCCCGGAACGGGCTTGGGCCAGCCGACGGCTCTTCACGGATCATGCCGGAAAATTCAACGCTGGCGAGGTAATCGCTGCCCAGGTCTTCAATACCTAGCAAGCTTGCGTCGATCACCACCACGTCGGTCAGGTTCAGCGGGCCACCGGTGTGGGCTTCGCGATCAGCCAACTGCGCCTGGATTTCCTTGAGCATGGTGTCAGTCATCATGGCACGCAAGGCGGCAATGTCAGCCTTGTCCCAGGCTGCCTGCAGCGACACAAAATTGGCTTTGGCAGACTTCAGAAACCCTTCCGAATCAAATCCGGGCGGAATTCCCCAGGCTTGCGAACCGCCCAGGCTCGAACCGATCATGGAGCCGCCAGCCGCAACACCACCTGCCATGTGGGCACTTTCAAACGCTGTGCCAGAGCGCTCCCACGGACGGGCCGAAGCGTCGTTGCCGACACTTGCCGGACTGTAGTCTGCAGGCGTTGAAGGCTGAGTGGCGGCTCCTGCACCTTGAACGCAAAAGGCGATGCCGAGGCGGCGGCACCCTTTGCCTTGCGGGAACGGATGAACCAGCCGACTGCCATCATGATCACCAAAGCCAGCAGGGCAAACATCAGGAATTGGCCCATTGCTTCGCCCAAACCGAGCGAACTGGCCAACCAGGCCAGACCGAGCCCGGCCGCCAAACCGCCGAGCATCGCGCCCCATGGCTTTTTGGGAGTAGCTGCGGCCGCCGCAGCACCGGGTGTAGCGGCATTGGTGGCACCTTGCTGTGGCGTTGCGGGTGCAGGCGCTGCCTGACGCTGCGTCACATTGGTGGACTGTTGCCCGATAGATTTGCCGCCGCCAAAGCGCTTTGCCGCATCAGCGTGGCCGGCAAACAAAGCCAGGCTCATCATGATCACCCATAGCCATCGTTTCATGTGTTCTCCAATTGGTGTTTTAAATAAAAGCTCGAAGCCGACTTCACTCAGCATTTGATACCCACGTGCAAGGCTACCAGACCACCGGTCAGGTTGTGGTAATCGACATGGCCAAAGCCATTAGCCTGCATCAGGGTTTTGAGCGATTCCTGATCAGGGTGCATGCGGATGGACTCGGCGAGGTATTGGTAGCTTGACGCATCACCTGCCACCAGTTGGCCCAGGCGTGGCAGCACCTTGAAGGAATACCAGTCATAGGCTTTCTCCAAAGGTTTGGCCACCTTGGAGAACTCCAGCACCAACAACTTGCCACCGGGCTTGAGCACCCGGTTCATCTCGGCTAACGCCAGCTCCTTGTGTGTCATGTTGCGCAGGCCAAACGCGACGCTCACCAGGTTGAAGTGCTGGCTTTGAAATGGCAGCTTTTCGGCATCACACACCAGCGTCGGCAGTATGATCCCGGCATCGACCAGCCGGTCACGCCCCTGGCGCAGCATGGCCTCGTTGATATCAGTGTGCACCACCCGACCACTGCGTCCCACCTTCCTGGAAAACGCCAGCGCCAGATCACCGGTGCCACCTGCAATATCGAGCACCTGGTCGCCTTCATGCAGATTGGCCACTGTCACCGTGTAGGCTTTCCACAGACGGTGCAAGCCCATCGACATCAAGTCGTTCATCAGGTCGTATTTGGGTGCCACCGAGTCAAACACGCCTTTCACGTGTTTGGCCTTTTCGCTCTCATCGACGCTCTTGTAGCCGAAATGTGTGCTGGTCATCTTTGTGCTTTTCAATGGGTTGCGCAACTGCCAGCGGCTTTGCCGGCCATCGGCGTGTCGCGGTCTACGCCAGCAGCCTGCAATTGGGCCTCGTACTCTTGCCACAGTTGTTCTTGCTGCGAACCGAGAAAATACAGGTAGTCCCAGGTGAAGATGCCGGTGCTGTGACCGTCCGAGAAGGTCGGCTGGACTGCGTAATTGCCGACCGGCTCGAGTGCAATCAGGTCAACTTGGCGCTTGCCACTTTGCACGGTTTCCTGTCCCGGCCCATGGCCTTGTACCTCGGCAGACGGTGAGCGCACCCGCATCAACTCGAACGGAATGCGAAAAGTTGCGCCATCTGAAAAGCTGACTTCCAGCACGCGCGACTGGCTGTGCACAGTCATGTCCTGCGGCATCGGCGCTATGGTTTGTGAATCTGTCAAGGTAAATCTCCTGTTCCCAAAGCAATCATATTTCTGCAAAAACCGGTCAGACCAGCACCCGCTCGATGCCGCCTTCGGTGGCGAGTTTGACGTAATCCGGCAGCCATTGCTGGCCCAGTATCTGATTGGCCATTTCAACCACAATGTAATCAGCTTGCAGCAACCCGGCTTGCAAATCATCACCATAGCGGCTCAGGCCTTGCAGACAGGCCGGGCACGAGGTGAGAATTTTCAGATTGTCGCTGGCCGCCACGCCGCCAAGCTGACGCAACTGCGCCTCTCCCTTGCGAATTTCTTCTTCCTTGCGAAAACGCACCTGGGTTGCAATGTCGGGCCGGTTCAAGGCCAGCGTGCCGGCTTCGCCGCAGCAGCGCTCTGATTGCACCACCTGTTGACCAAGCAGGGCTTTCACGGTCTTGAGCGGTTCCTGCAATTTCATTGGGCTGTGGCAGGGGTCGTGAAACAGAAACGCGCCAGCAGCGGCCAGGGTGATGCCTTTTTCAAGCAGGTATTCATGGATGTCGATGATGCGGCAGCCCGGAAAGATCTTGTCGAACTGGTAACCCTGTAACTGGTCAAAACAGGTGCCGCAGCTCACCACCACGGTCTTGATGTCCAGGTAGTTCAGTGTGTTGGCGACCCGGTGAAACAGCACCCGGTTGTCGGTGATCATTTTCTCGGCGCGTTCATACTGGCCACCACCGCGCTGCGGGTAACCGCAACACAGATAGCCCGGCGGCGGCACGGTTTGCACCCCGGCGTGCCACAGCATGGCCTGCGTGGCCAGGCCGACCTGGCTGAACAGCCGCTCGGAGCCGCAGCCAGGAAAGTAAAACACCGCTTCAGTCTCGGCCGTCGTGGTTTTCGGGTTGCGGATGATCGGCACGTATTGCTTGTCTTCCAGATCCAGCAAGGCGCGCGCGGTTTTCTTGGGCAAGCCACCAGGCAGCTTCTTGTTGATGAAGTGGATCACCTGTTCCCTGATGGGTGCGGTGCCCAGCGTGGCCGGTGGTGCCTGGGTCTGGTGCCGTGCCACCACCCGCAGCAGCCCGGCCGCCAGCCGCTGCGCCGGGATGGCCAGATTGACCATCACCGATCGGGCCGCCTTGAGGGTCTTGGGGTTGGTGACATTGAGCATGAACATGGCGGCGGCACCGGCCGGGCGAAAGCTCTTTTTGCCCATCTTGCGCAGCAGGTGGCGCATGTTCATCGACACCTCGCCAAAGTCGATATTGACAGGGCAGGGCGACAGGCATTTGTGGCACACCGTGCAGTGGTCGGCCACGTCTTCAAACTCCTGCCAATGCTTGATGCTGACACCCCGGCGGGTCTGCTCCTCGTACAAAAAGGCTTCGACCAGCAGTGAAGTTGCCAGAATCTTGTTGCGCGGGGAATACAGCAGATTGGCACGCGGCACATGGGTCGAACACACCGGCTTGCACTTGCCGCAGCGCAGGCAGTCTTTCACGCTGACGGCAATCGCACCAATGGCCGACTGCTGCATGATGAGCGACTCGTGCCCCATCAGGCCAAAACTCGGGGTGTAGGCGTTGCTCAGGTCAGAAAACAGGGTCAAATCGGCCTCTAGCCCTTGCTGTACCTGCGTAAGCAGCTCACTATTTAGTAGCAATTTCCGATTGTCGTCAGGCATTATTGGCAAATCAGCCGCTGGCCCTTGCTGTATCTGCGCGGGCAGCTCTTTATTTCGTAGCAGCTTGCCTTTGTTGAAATGCCCTTGCGGGTCTATTCTTGCCTTGTAATCGGTGAACGGCTGCAGCTCTGCATCGGTCAAAAACTCCAGCTTGGTGATGCCAATGCCGTGTTCGCCCGAAATTACCCCGCCCAGCGAACGCGCCAACGCCATGATGCGCTTGACCGCAGCGTGGGCGGTTTGCAGCATCGCATAGTCATCGCTGTTGACCGGTATGTTGGTATGCACATTGCCATCACCGGCATGCATGTGCAGGGCGACCCAGACCCTGCCTTTGAGCACCCGTTGGTGAATCGCATTGCATTGGGCCAGAATCGGCTCGAACGCCAGCCCGGAAAAAATCTGCTGCAAGGGCTGGCGAAGCTGGGTTTTCCAACTGGCGCGCAGGCTGTGATCCTGCAATTGGGTGAACAGTGGCGCAATCTGTTGCAGCCAGCCAGCCCACAAGGCGCGCACCTCGGCCAGCAGCGCCAGGGCTTGCGTCACCCGGTCTTCCAGCAGCTCGGCGGCTGAAATCTCGCTGGCATCGTCAGTGCGACCTAGCGGCAAATGACCCTGGGTGAAAAAGTCCTGCAACGAATCGCACAGCGCCAGCTTGTTGGTCAGGCTGAGTTCAATGTTGATGCGCTCGATGCCGTCGGTGTACTCGGCCATGCGCGGCAGCGGGATCA
>DAOSLL010000337.1:0-5019 GCA_035368905.1 Rhodoferax sp. | reverse complement strand
CAACCTGGCGCAAATTACACTGAATGATTGCCACAAAATGCTTCAGCACTTCGTCTCCGGCGGCGTGGCCATGGGTGTCGTTGACACGCTTAAAGTGGTCAATGTCCAAGCTGAGCAAGCACATGGCAAAGTTGTAACGGCCTGAACGATCATATTCTTGCTCCAACTGGTGCATGAAGTTGCGTCGGTTGGCGCACCCGGTCAGCGCATCGGTATTGGCCTCGCAGGCCAGTTTCTCGTTCAAGTGCAGCAGCGCAGCCTGCTGCGTTTGTGTGCTGATCATGAATTTCGCCGCAACACCCAGCAATGCCGCAGTCAAGAGCACCAGGATGCTGATCAGTCCGAACCACCACACTTGGTCAGATCGGATATTGGAAAACGGTTCTCCAAGGTCGCGCAGCACATGGACGCGAAGGGATCCGTCTTCTGTCGAGTGGCTTTCCATCACGTGAGGTCTCGATCCCTTGCGCCACTGGTAAAGCGTGTGCGGCCCACCTGGCAACATCGGGCTGATATCGGCAGGCTCAAAGTCTGTCCGCTTGTACCGTTTGTTCCGCGCCTCGGCGGTAAGCTTGTTCACGGTGGCACCGGGCATGGTTTGCATCAGCAGTGCAGGGTCTTTGGCTAACACGATCACACCTAGGTCATCGGTGACCACCGCATGTACGTTCTCAATAGCGGGACTAAGTTTTGGCATGACTAATCCGGAACCTACCATTCCCACAAATTCGCCTTTAACTTGCACTGGAACTGAGAAACCCAAAGCGAACACATTGGTGACCCGGCCGAGGAGGAATTGCTTTCCGATCAACCCCTTGTGGGCGACTTTGAAGTACTCGCGGTCGGCATAGTTGGTGCCGATAAGGGGGGAAGGCCTGTTCCATGCCCTTCTGCCACGGTATCGCCCGCTGCATTGACAAGCTGTAGTGAGTGGAGATCAAACTGCTCGACTGTTCGCTGCATGCGTTCAGAAATTACTTTGAGCGCTGGGTCGGCACGCCAGACTGCGCCACGCTCGGGTTGAGGCAGGGTTGATGCTTGTATGCTCGGTCCGAAACGTGCCAGCGCAGCCATCATGGACTCATCAAGTGCGAGTACCCGAGCAACGCTGATGGCCTGATTTAGCCGTTGATTCAGGTTAGCACTGGTCAGCAGGGCATCGTTGCGAGCATGTGATTCTTCTTGCACCATGTACCGATCAAGGCGCTCATTGGCAAACATCACTGAGCCCACCCAAGCAAGGGCACAGGTGACCGCTACCACGATACACAGCAGCCAGGCAATTGGACGGAGACCGATGCGAACCAACCAGGTACTCATGCCGTAGTGGGAGGCTCGATCAAGTCCCGTTCGCAGAAGAGTGACTGGCCAACTTCGCCGGGCAGAAAGCTCGTTTTCATTTAGTTGAGTTTCGCACATGCAATGACAGTCTGGCAAAGAGAGAAAGCTCTCGGTTAACGCTTCATAGATGAGTCCTTTGCGAGAAGGCGCCTATGAACAGGAGCACTTGCTAAAAGCCGCACATGGCAGAGGTGATTCACCGCACTTCGTTGGTGCTTGATCCCGTCAGAGTCGCTTGATTGAACGGCAGGTACGTGGCAGCCAGATCGGCAAACTGGAGACCCGCTTTCAGCCTACTGAAGCCCGTCGAGTGAAAACGGGGCAATTTTGGGCGGTTGACTTCAGCAGACCCTAAGTGGTAGTAACCGTTTCCGATCTGGCTCCTCCAAACCGGCCATCGGCTGAAACGAAGCGACGGTCAGCTTTCTGGTGACCAAGTCGTGAAATCTGGCAAATACAAGTGCACACTGGTCAAGCATTGCGAACCCGGTCTGCCGAAAATGCGTTGCATCGCCGCGCAACTCAATCAGGTATTCCTTAATCTGCTGGTCAATGCGGCAAACGCCATTGGGACCAGCGGCGACATCACAATCACCACCCAGAGTCTAATCCCCGGTGCCATCCGGATCAGCATTTCCGAAACCGGTTGCGGTATTCCCACTGGCAACCGGCAGCGCATCTTCGACCAATTTTTTACCACCAAACCCGTCGGGCAAGGCACCGGACTCGGTCTGTCCATTGTTTGCGGCATAGTGCGCAAACACTACGGAAAGATTGACGTTGAGAGTACAGTTGGTCGTGGTTCCACTTTCGTGCTGACATTGCCCGTTGATCCCCCTGCTTGAACGCGCTTTTTTACCCAAGTGACCCCCTAAATAACAGGTACTGATACATGCGCCCCGACGACTCACCGCAACATGTGCCACTTGGTGCGGCAACACTGGCTGACACCCCGCCCACACTGCTGTTTGTGGACGACGAGCCGTCGATCCTGAGTTCGCTGCAAAGACTGTTTCGACCCAAGGGCTACAAGATACTCACTGCCGAGAGTGGTGACGCCGGTTTGGCCATTCTTGACAGCCAAGCTGTTGATCTGGTCATCTCCGACATGCGCATGCCCAAGATGGACGGTGCCCAGTTCCTTGAAAAGGTTCGCCAAAAAACGCCTGAGACCATGCGCCTGCTGTTGACTGGCTATGCCGACATCAACGCCACCATCAACGCCATCAACAAAGGCGAAATTTACCGCCATATTTCCAAGCCGTGGGACGACAACGACATTCTGCTGATCGTCAAAAAGGCGTTGGAGCATAAGGCATTGCGCGCTGAAAATCAGCGCCTGCTCGTTCTCACCCAACAGCAAAACGACGAGCTCAAGGACCTCAACTCCGGACTGGAAAAGCGGGTCCAGGAGCGAACCGCAGAAATTGAACATGTCAACAGCTTTCTGAATTTGGCCAATGAACGCCTCAAGCAGAACTTTATGGTGTCAATCAAGGTCTTTTCCGGCCTGATCGAGCTGCGCGAAGGCGCGGTGGCCGGGCATGCCCGTCGGGTAGCCGATATGGCACGCCGCATTGCCAGGCAAATGGCATTGCCCACAGCAGCCCAACAAGATGTGTTTGTTGCAGCGCTGTTGCACGACATCGGCAAGATCGGCTTTACCGATGAGCTGCTGGCCAAGCCGGTCTCCAAGCTGGTCAACGAAGAACTTGCACGCTACCGCAAGCACGCCCTGGCGGGTGAGGCCGCGCTGATGCCACTAGTTGAGATGCAAGGTGTGGCAAAAATCATTCGCGCCCACCACGAGCGATTTGATGGTGCAGGATTTCCGGACGGCGCGGCCGGTGCCGCGATTCCTCTGGGCGCTGGCATTCTTGCGGTCGCCAATGACTACGACGGGTTTCAGATTGGCACCCTGACAGAGCGCCGCTACACCGCAGATGAGGCCAGGATCTTGATCAAGCAAGGCAGTGACAAGCGGTACGACCCCCAGGTCGTGGCAGCATTTCTGGAAGTCTTTGGCCTGCCCCGCGAAGAAACCGGACGCTACCGAGAACTGCTAGCCTCCGAACTGGTGCCCGGCATGGTGTCGGGCAAAGATATCCTGAGCCGCGACGGCACCCTGTTGCTGGCGGCAGACTATGTGCTTGATGCCGTCATCGTGCGCCAGATCCAAACCTACGCCAGCCGCGAGGGCATTCACCTCATGGTGAGCATTCGAACGGACAAGCGGTTTAAAACGGCCACACAGGCTGCGAGCCAGCCATGAACCTGAAATGGGAACCCTATTTTGATACCGGGATCGATATAGTTGACCAGCAGCACCGCGGGCTGGTGGACATCCTTAACGAGGCCGCCCCGATGCTGGCCCGCCCGGGTGGCCCGGATATGCAAGGCATAGGCGCCGTGCTCGAAAAGCTTTTCAGCTACGCCGCTATCCACTTCAAAACCGAAGAAGGTTTGATGGAGCTGCATAAGCTTGATGAGCGCTATGTTGCGCACCACCGTGCCATTCACACGCAGTTTGTGGAGCAGATCGCAGGCATGCGCGCATTGCTGGCATCCAGCAGCGCTCTCGAAGTCGGCCCGTCACTGCTGCGTTACATGACTAGCTGGCTAACGATTCACATTCTGGACGAAGACCGGCGCTTCGCGCGACATGTCGCCTTGATCGAGGGTGGCGAAACGCCTGATGGCGCCTATGCCATCGTCACCAAAAACAACCGCGGCATCGACCCTGCGCGCGCCGCGCTGGAAGCTGCCCTTGGCGACCTGTATGAGGTACTGGGTGAACACAACAAAACCTTGCACCAGGCCAATACCAGACTGGAACAGGCGCGCAACGAGCTTGAACTTCGGGTGCAGGAACGCACCCATGAGCTGAGCGACGTGCTGGAGCAGATGAAACTGACCCAAGGCCAGCTTTTGCAGTCCGAAAAAATGGCCGCCGTTGGCCAATTGGCAGCCGGCGTGGCCCATGAGATCAACAACCCCATCGGCTTTGTCAATTCCAACCTGGGTTCGCTCAAAAACTATGTCACCCAGCTGCTAAACGTCATCTCTGCGTATGAAGAAATGGATGCCGAAACTCGCCCCATGGAGGGGCGCGAGCAACATCTGGCCCAGGCGCGCGCAGAGGCTGACCTGGACTACCTTCGGCAAGATGTGATGATCCTGCTCAACGAATCGGTAGATGGGCTGGTGAGGGTCAAAAAAATTGTCCAGGACTTAAAGGATTTTTCGCATGTTGACCAGGCAGACTGGCAGGACGCCGACATCAATGCCGGGCTGGAGTCCACACTCAATGTCATCGCTCACGAAATTAAATATCGGGCCACGGTCGTCAAGAATTTCACCCCATTGCCCTTGCTGCGCTGCCTGCCATCCCAGCTCAACCAGGTCTTCATGAACTTGCTGCTTAACGCGACTCAGGCATTCGATAGACAGGGCGAAATTGGGGTCAGCACTGGCTTTACGGAGGACGAGGTGTGGGTTGAAATCAGTGACAACGGCAGTGGAATGCCACCCGACGTGCAAAAGCGGATTTTCGAGCCGTTTTTCACCACCAAGCCTGTTGGCAAAGGCACCGGGTTGGGCTTATCCATCGTTTTTGACATCGTACAAAAGAAACATGGTGGACGCATCACGGTCGACAGTGCGGTCGGGCAAGGTAGC
>DAOSLL010000336.1:0-5030 GCA_035368905.1 Rhodoferax sp. | reverse complement strand
GTTCGCCCGCCAGCAATGGAGGGCGTGGATTGAAACGGCAGTCGCGACAGCGCAGAGTAACGCGGCGGATCGGTTCGCCCGCCAGCAATGGCGGGCGTGGATTGAAACACTACGGCATTCGGGGCTGCGCAATATGCGCAGGGTTCGCCCGCCAGCAATGGCGGGCGTGGATTGAAACATCCATAACCCCGTGCATTTCAGCCCCTACATGCGGTTCGCCCGCCAGCAATGGCGGGCGTGGATTGAAACTGGCTGGGGCGCTGGCTTGGTCACGATGCCTCTCCGTTCGCCCGCCAGCAATGGCGGGCGTGGATTGAAACAGTACAACCGCTAAGTGGCTTCCTATCACCGCAGGGTTCGCCCGCCAGCAATGGCGGGCGTGGATTGAAACCATCTTGGCGTTGTGCGCGCCGGTCATCGCCAGGGGTTCGCCCGCCAGCAATGGCGGGCGTGGATTGAAACAATTCATCGTAGCGAGCAGCGGTATGGGGAAGCCCCGGTTCGCCCGCCGGCAATGGCGGGCGTGGATTGAAACCTGCATATAACTCATGGACGCGCTGATCATGGCCGGTTTCGCCCGCCAGCAATTGCCGCGTGACTGGCAGACTCGTTACGGATTTCGCCCCCTATTGTTGGAGACCTTTGTAGAATTTGATCGCCGCCGGGGTACTTGCTATAAGGCGGCCAATTGGATCAATGTGGGGCGCACCAGCGGTCGCGGCAAAAAGTCTCTCAGCCACAAACCGCTCATCCCTATCAAGGATGTCTGGCTTTACCCGTTGAACAAACAATTCCTCTCGGCCTTGCGCCGCTAACATCCGTACGGGAAGACCGGATACTTACCTTAACTTAATGGCATTGACCCTTGCGCTGGGATCACTTTGCCGTGCCTTTGGAGGAGCACCCATTCGCCGGTTAACATCTTCCATTGCATCCTTACGAACTCCATCGGCAGCATGTCCGAAATGGTTTGTCCGATTCTAAAGACGCAACATCTCTACCAGAAGGAACACCGAAATGAAAAAAACCTTGCTTGCTCTGGCTATCTCTATCGGCGTTGTCGCCGCCACGCTAGGCACTCCCGCGCTGGCAAAGTCAATTCCCGCCAAGGGGGCTGATGGAAACTGGATTTCCGCCAAATCTGACGATGCCGGAAACAACACCTTTTCGTTCAGGGAATTTTCGTTCGACGGCAACAACTGGAACGTCAAGTACACCCTGTATCTCGATGAGGCAAAAACGATGCCGGTATTCGTATTTCGGGGGATAGGCACCTATTCCGTTACCGGGAAATCGAAAAAGGTCAAAGGTGCCAGCGAAGCACTGTTTCTTTTCGACAAGAAGACGCTCACCCTGATGACCGACAATGCGGACCTGATCAATAACCTGGGCTTTGCCAACTGCAAGCTGGAAAAAGGCGTCGAGCGCGACATCTCGGAAACCGGCTGTTCCTTCGTCGCGCCGCTGGCCAAGTGCAACCGCGAATACGACCTGCTGAAAGTGGTCGCAAAGAAGCTCTTCCTGGGAGCCAGGCCGGCCGACAACAACATGTGCACCCTGGACAAACGACCGAACGCGCTGGGCGACACACTAATCCGGAAAGAGTAATGCCCGCGAGGGCGGCGAGTCGCTTGCCTCCCTTTGATTTGGCAATAGCGGCGATTGGCCTGGAAAAGTAACAGGCGGAAACAATTTTTAGGATCGGAATTTCAGTCGGGCGAACCTGCTGTTTGCAGCGGTTATGCACGGGTTCTATGCGTATCATGCGTTACCGACCAACTCCCCTGCGATTGGGGCATTTCGTTACCGCGTGGTGGAGATATGGCTAAAGTCGTTGCGACGGCGCAGCCAGAAGTACACCTTGACGCGGGTGCGCATGATCAAACTGGCCGCCGCTTGGCTCTTGCATCAAATCTTCCACATGGCATCTGCTCAACAGGTAGGTTACGTAGCTGCGCACATGACTGGCCACCAACACCTGGGCATCGAGGATGCGCACCGTCTTGGTATCAGCCAACACCGTGAGCGCTTTGCGCACCTGGGTGTGCGGCACCGAATAGTCATTGAGGTCAAAGCGCACATAGGGGGTCTTGCCGACCTTGACCACCAAACGTTCTTGCACCGGGTAATGATTGGCCGGCAATGCCAGCAGCCGGGGCTTCTCGTGGACAAAGGCCTGTCCCACCGTCAAAGTCTTGTCCTGCGGGCACAAACGCTCATCGGCTGGGCCGCACGCCCAGGCATCGGCCTGGGCCATTGAGGTCATCAAGGTCAGTGAATGTGCGCGCGCAGAAGGAGTTGTCACGGATATAGCGAATGGCACGCTCAACCCGCCCCTTCTCATTGCCCCGAGCCACCGTAACCGCAGCGGGGCTCGAAGTGGTAGTGAGCGGCAAATGCCGGCCGTGTGAGCGAGAAACGAATGGCATCGCCCTGACGCTCAAGCACGGCATTTTTGAGATTGTCATAGAGCAGCACTCTGGGCAGGCCGCCCCAAACCTCAAAGGCTTGGACATGGGCACGCAAGAAGCTCTCCATGCGGGCATCAAGCGAGAAGCGCAAAAAGATGCGCCGTGACCACGACAGCTCCGCAACAAAGGCCATCAGGGGGCGCCTGGCCTGACCAATTTGCTGGTAGCCAAAGTGACCCCAGTCAATCTGGTCTTGCTCTGCGATGAGGGTCACCAGGCGCAGATAAGCCTCTGACAATGGTTTTGGTCGATGATGGGAGCTCAAAAGTACGTACGCATCAACGACTGTGAAGGCACGGTGACGGAACTGAGTCTTTTCGTCACCCGCCTGCGTACCGGCATGGGCGAGGAAATCGCGATTCCGAACGCCTTGGTGGCGGGCAATGTGACGCGCAATTTCTCGCGCATCCGAAACAGTGCCGGCAGGTCGGGCTATGTCCTCGACACCACGGTGACGATTGGTTACGACACGCCGTGGCGACAAGTCCATTCGATGCTGATCGAGGCCGCATCGAACCCAGTCCCGCCTTGCGCCGATCAGTCCGGTCAGAATCGGAGCGCATGGTGGAGTGGCTCGCCGACGATCCGCTTGGAAGCCCTGCGGGAATCGTATTCAAACCCTCTGGCAGTCGCTCGGCTTCAATGCCAGTCATGAAGCCATGAAGTTGCAGCCTGGGCATGCCGATTCGAGCGATACCTGACAGCCAATGGTGCCAGTTTGGCAGCTCCGGCATTTACCAGGGTCCTGGTACGCTGCTTCAATCTATACGATTGTTATATGAAAAAAAGGCCTCCAGCCCTTATGGCACATGCGCTGGAAGCTATATTATCTATAGTGACTACGGCGCATTCAAGGTCTTGATCTTGCGGTACAGAGATCGCTCGCTGATGCCCAACTGCCGGGCCAGTTCGGCTCGGCTGCCCGGGTGGGCCTTGAGCATCTCGTGCAGGGCGGCGCGTTCGACCGATTTCAGCGCGCCCGGTGCGGCAACCGGCAGGGCAGCGTTGGCAACTGCCTGATCGGTCACTGGCGTTGCGTTGTTGTTGTGCTCCGGCGCAGCGGCATTCGGGCGACGACCTGAACGCAGCGCCTGCTCGACATGGGTTGCATCCAGGCTGTCGCCATCGCACATCAGTGCCGAGCGTTCCAGCAGGTTGCGCAATTCACGCACATTGCCGGGGTAGTTCTGCGTCTGCAGCAGTGCCAGCGCGGCATCGGTCAGGCGCAGTTTGCGTGCTGGTGCAACGCGGGTCAACAGCGATGCCGCCAGCAGGGCAATGTCATCACGGCGTTCGCGCAGCGCAGGCAGGTGGATTGGAAAAGTGCTGAGCCGGTAATACAGGTCTTCACGAAAGCGCCCCTGTGCCACCATTTGATCAAGGTTGCGGTGGGTGGCCGACACCACCCGAATGTCGGCATGGCGCTGTTCGGTGCTGCCAACGCGCCGGTAGGTGCCGGTTTCCAGCAGGCGCAGCAACTTGACCTGCATGGTCAGCGGAATGTCGCCCACTTCGTCGAGAAAAAAGGTGCCGCCGCTGGCCGCTTCCACCAGACCAGTGCGCGCTGTGGTGGCACCGGTAAAGGCACCGCGCTCATGACCAAAGAGTTCGGATTCAAACAGGTTTTCCGCCAGGCTTGAGCAGTCCACCGGTACCAGCGCCCGGCCCGCCCTGGCGCTGGCCACATGAACTGCGCTGGCTACCAGTTCCTTGCCGGTGCCGGATTCGCCCAGCAGCAGCACGGTGGCCATCGACGGTGCCACCCGCGCCACAAAGGCCAGCATGTGCTGGAACTCGACCGAGCGGCCAATCAGGCCCTGTGCGCCAGCGCGGCCCTGCGCCACCCGCATTGACTCCACTTTTTCGACGAAAAAAGACAGATCGCCGTTGCCATCAAGCAGCGGGGCGAGTTCGATGTTGACGTATTCCTCGCCCCGGGCGGTGTGGTGCAGGTGCAGCACACGCTCGCGTTGACCAGATTGACGCGCATTGACCAGCGGACACAATTCGCCGGACTGGTCGCACGGCACGCTGAAATGGTGTGACACCTCGTAGCAGTGGCGGCCGACCACACTGCGGTCCGGGCTGAACTGGCACCGGTAGGCCGCATTGGCCGCCAGAATGCGGTATTGGGTGTCGAACAGGATATGCGGCTCTGGCAAGCCTTCCAGAAAGGACATCAACTCGGGCAAGGGTTTCATGCGGCTGCGAACCAGAAGTCAAACTGCCAGCGAGTGTATGTCAATAGACTGACAGACTGTCATTCTTGGCAGTTGGTGTCTGATCTAATCAATGGCATTCGTCTGAAGAAAACATAACTGGCTGAATTCAAGAGGTTTTTTGAATTCCCGGCGATAGCACGCTATTTTGATAGTTGGCTCATCAACTCCTTATGGCCTTCTGGGGACACTCATGAACCATTCTGATTCCTTTGATGTCTTGGCACCCGATGCCTGTTTGCACGATGCCAAGCGGCATCATTAGGTGGTGCTGACGGCCGTGGTGGTCGGTGCGGCGGCAGCAACTGCGGTGCCGTTGGTGGCCAGATTTGCGCCGAGC
>DAOSLL010000335.1:0-5040 GCA_035368905.1 Rhodoferax sp. | reverse complement strand
GAGAAGATAAACAACACAGTCAAGGGGCTGGGCCAGTTGTCGGTTCGGCTCAAAGACGCTGATGTGATCATTTTGAACCGTGAGCGCACCATTCTCTCGCGCCCACTGATTGAAAAATTGCCCAAACTCAAGCTGGTGGTACAGACCGGACGCATCGGCGCACACATTGACATCGACGCTTGCACCGAACGAGGTGTCGCTGTTGCGGACGGAACCGGCTCACCGGTGGCACCGGCTGAGTTGGCATGGGCACTGATCATGGCTGCAGCGCGACGCCTGCCACAGTACATTGGCAACCTCAAACATGGTGCGTGGCAGCAGTCTGGCCTGAAATCAAGTGGCATGCCGCCGAATTTTTGCCTTGGAACAACGCTCAAGGGGCGCACCCTGGGTATTTGGGGCTACGGCAAGATTGGTCAACTGGTCGCTGGCTTCGGCCAGGCGTTTGGCATGCAGGTGCTGATCTGGGGTCGCCCGCCTTCGCTCGAACGTGCCTTGCAAGACGGCTACCGGACCACCAGCAGCCGTGAAGAGTTGTTTGAGCAGTCAGATGTGCTGTCGCTGCATCTTCGCCTGACAGAAGAAACGCAGGCAATTGTGCGGCTGGAGGATCTTTCCCGCATGAAACCATCTGCGCTACTGGTGAACATTTCTCGGGCCGAACTGATTGAGCCAGACGCGCTGCTCGGCGCGCTCAATCGTGGTCGCCCCGGCATGGCGGCAATCGACGTGTTTGAGTCGGAGCCGATTCTCCAGGGCCACGCGCTGCTGCGGCTGGAAAATTGCATTTGCACACCCCACATCGGCTACGTGGAGCAAGACAGCTACGAATTGTATTTTGGTGCCGCCTTTGACAATGTGGTGAACTTCATCAAGGGTCGCCCGACCAACATCGTCAACCCGGGTGCGTTGCAGGTCAGGCGTTAACCGGTCGGTCTGGTGTCATGCCTGCGTCGCACAGGTGACATTCCAGAGGTTTTCAGTCACCAACATGACAGGTCATGACAGAGCCCATCCTTACCATTGAGGAACGCGCGGCAATCAATGCCGGGCGCTGGTTTGCCAGCCTTTCACCCTCTCTCAGACATGATGTCCTGCGATGCGCTTACGTTCGCCGTTATACAGATTCGGAACTGATCTCCGCCCGAGGCGACCAGCCTCAGGAGTGGATTGCCTGCGCCAAAGGCGCAGTGCGGGTGAGTTCCACCTCGATTTCCGGCAAGCAGGTCACACTGACCTATGTCGAGCCGGGCATCTGGTTTGGCGATGTGGCCATCTTCGATGGAGACCGGCGCACCCACGATGCTTATGCGCATGGCGACACCACGATTTTGTGCGTCGCCCGGGCCGACTTCACCAAGATCATGGGGCTGCATCCCGAACTCTGCGAAGCCCTGTTGCGCCTGCAGGCTCGGCGCATCCGCCAGCTCTACGGCCTGGTCGAAGACCTCAACACCTTGCCACTGCGGGCGCGGCTGGCCAAGCAACTGCTGCACCTGGCGCGCAGCTATGGCGTGCCGACACCGGGCGACGATGCCGAGGTGCGCATTGGGCTGCATCTGGCGCAGGAAGAGCTGGCACAGTTGCTGGGAGCCTCGCGCCAGCGCGTCAACCAGGAACTCAAGGCGATGGAGCGCGACCAATCGATTCGCCTCGACCCCACCGGCCTGGTGATTCGCAACCGCGAAGCCTTGCTGCAACTGATCGAAGCCGACAAATAGCGCCGCCTTGGGTCTTGCGCCCCAGATGGCACAACGCAGCTTGCTGCATCAAACCTGACCTGATGGGGTATCCATGAGCAATTTTGACGACTTCAATGGCACCCGTGCCGTACCTGAGGCGCATTCATTCGATCAACCAGCCTTGACCCAATGGCTGACTCAGCATCTCGATGGATTTGTCGGCCCGATGCAGGTTGAATCTTTCAAAGGTGGCCAGTCCAACCCAACCTATAAGCTCATCACCGCCCATCAGACCTATGTGATGCGCGCCAAACCTGGTCCGGTGGCCAAACTGCTGCCTTCAGCCCATGCGATTGAGCGCGAATATGCGGTCATGGCCGGGCTGGCAGGCTCAGCCGTACCGGTGCCGCAAATGCTGTGCCTGTGCGAGGACGAGTCCGTCATCGGTCGGGCCTTCTACATCATGAGTTTTGTCGAGGGGCGCATCTATTGGGATCAGTCCCTGCCCGGCATGACACCCGCGCAGCGCGGCCAAATTTACCGGGAAATGAACCGGGTAATGGCAGCGCTGCATTCGGTTGACTTCGTGGCGGCAGGCCTGGGCAGCTATGGCAAGCCAGGCAACTATTTCGAGCGCCAGATTGCCCGCTGGAGCAAGCAGTACACGGCATCCATCACCCAGCCAATCGTCGAAATGGACCAGTTGATGGCCTGGTTACTCGACAACATGCCAGCAATGGCACGCGACCCGTCAATTGTCAGCATCGTGCACGGCGACTTCCGGCTTGACAACCTGGTGTTTCACCCGACCGAACCACGCGTCATAGCAGTGCTGGACTGGGAACTGTCCACTTTGGGGCACCCGCTGGCTGATTTCAGCTACCACTGCATGGGCTGGCACATTGCGCCAGGTGCGTTTCGTGGCATCGGTGGGCTCGATTTGCAAGCCCTGGGTATTCCTTCGGAGTCCGAGTACATCCGCCAATACTGCGAGCGCACCAGCTTTGCCAGCCCGGAACAACTGGCAAATGACTGGCGCTTTTACATGATCTACAACCTGTTTCGCCTGGCCGCCATTTTGCAAGGCATCGGCAAACGCATTGAATCTGGCACGGCCGCCAGTGCCCAGGCCATCAGTGCGGCGGCCGGGGCTAAGCCACTGGCACAAATGGCGTGGCAGTTTGCGCAGCGCAGTTGATCTATTTTTTATAGCACGTTGCGCTTATTGCACAAGGGCTACAGCCCTATTTGATACACAAATGACGATCACGCCAGGTGGCATCGCAGCGCATCAGATTGCCCGATCCGGACGCGTCGCTGCAAGCCAGCCGACTCCACCCCATTTTGATTGACGAGGCCAGCATGGATTTTGACTACTCCCCCAAGACCAAACAACTTCAGGCCAAGCTGCTGGCGTTCATGGACGAGCACATTTACCCCGCCGAGGGTGCTCACCATGCCGAGGTCGAAGCCAATACGCTGGCTGGCCGGCGCTGGACCCCGTTGCAAACCATCGAAAACCTGAAGCTCAAGGCGAAGGCGCAAGGCCTGTGGAACCTGTTTTTGCCGGTTGACAGCGCACAGGCAGCCGGCTTTGACGGCGCTGGCCTGAGCAACCAGGAATACGCGCCGCTGGCCGAAATCATGGGTCGGGTGATGTGGTGCAGCGAGGTGTTCAACTGCTCGGCACCCGACACCGGCAACATGGAAACCATCGCACGCTATGGCGCTGATGAACACAAGCAGCAGTGGCTAAGGCCCTTGCTGGAGGGCGAAATCCGCTCGGCCTTTTCAATGACCGAGCCCGACGTGGCTTCGAGCGATGCCACCAACATTGAAACCCGCATTGAGCGTGACGGTGACGGCTATCTGATCAATGGCCGCAAATGGTGGATCAGCGGTGCTGGCGACCCGCGCTGCGCCATTCACATCGTCATGGGCAAATCTGACCCGGCGGCACAGCGCCACCTGCAGCAGAGCATGATCCTGGTGCCCGCCAACGCCCCCGGTGTCAAGATACTGCGAGCGCTCAACGTATTGGGTTATGACGACGCACCGCATGGCCACATGGAAATTTCCTACCAGAACGTGCGGGTGCCAGCCAGCAGCATTTTGCTGGGCGAAGGACGCGGCTTTGAGATCGCCCAGGGCCGCCTGGGGCCTGGGCGGATTCACCACTGCATGCGCCTGATTGGCCTGGCCGAGCGCTCGCTCGAATTGATGTGCCGACGCGCCGCCAGTCGCATCGCCTTTGGCAAGCCACTGGCAGCACAGACCGTGACCCAGGAGCGCATTGCCGAGGCCCGCTGCAAGATCGACATGGCACGCCTGCTGACACTGAAGGCTGCCTGGATGATGGACCAGGCTGGCAACAAGTTCGCCAAAAATGAAATCGCCATGATCAAGGTGGTGGCACCCAACATGGCCTGCGAGGTGATCGACTGGGCGATGCAGGTTTTTGGTGCTGCCGCCATGTGCGATGACTTTCCGCTGGCCTATGCCTATGCCTGTGCTCGCACCCTGCGTTTTGCCGACGGCCCCGATGAGGTGCATCGCAACGCCATCGCCAAGCTCGAACTGCGCAAGTACTCAGCCCAGCCAGCAGCGGTTGAAGCCGGATTCCTCAGTTGACGGCTGGCTTGCATTTGCATGTCCTTGCTGCATTTGCTTTCCCAGCTTGCCTGACATCGACCCCGGCCAACAGACTGGCCAAGTTGAGCCGACAGCAACCAACGCGCAAGCCTGTCAGCGCCCGAGATGGCTTAACCCTGACCACAATTCATTGATATCCGGGAAGTTCCACTTGTTCGGGTCCTCGCGTTGCTGGATACGTTCGGTGGCGCTGGGGTGCGACAAATCAAGCATCACTGGCACGATGCGCATGTTCGATTTGGTAGAAAAAAACACCTTGATCAGAGGCGTTGTCAGTGATCGTTTGGACTGTTCGGTGACCACGCCGATGCGTCCCGAGGTCAGGCGCACCAGCGAGCCCACCGGGTATATGCCCATGCTCTTGACAAAAGCCTGAAAAATCTTCGGATCGAAATGGCCGTTGGCCCACTCGGCCATCTTTCGCAGGGACTCGGCCGGGTCCCAACCTGACTTGTAGGGCCGGTTTGAGGTGATGGCATCATAAACATCGCACACGGCTGCCATTTTTCCGTGCAGGCTGATCTGATCGCCCTTGAAACACTCCGGGTAGCCTGACCCGTCCATTTTTTCGTGATGATGCAGCACCACGTCCAGCGACATCGGCTCAACCCCGGTGCTGGCCATCAGCATTTTGTAACCCTCGGTCGGGTGGGTTTTCATGATTTCAAACTCGGCCTGCGTCAACTTGCCCGGCTTGTTCAGCACC
>DAOSLL010000334.1:0-5044 GCA_035368905.1 Rhodoferax sp. | reverse complement strand
GGTAACCCGCAATCACTGACAGGATTTGCGTCAGCGGATTCATATCCATGCCCACATTGACGCTGGCATAGTGCACCCCCTGTGCGCGCAGGCGCTCCAGCGGACCAAAGCTCGCCTGCGGATGCAATGGCAGACAGACGTGAGATTCCCAGTGGATCATGGTTTTTTTAAAAAACTAATTGTTGGTCACTGCACTGCTGGATTCACCCGGATGAGCACATCACAGAAGATGGACTCGCTGGGCACCACATATTTGCCATCTACTCGACGACAGCCCAAGCGAGCGCGCGCCTTCTCTCCAAGGTCTTGCGCCCAGCCTGCCATGACCTTGTAGCCCTTCATGCCGCACAGCGTAGCAGCTGCGGCAATGCTCAACACCGTCGACAAACGGTGGCGCCGACCTGAGCGCGCGCGGGGGTCGGCGATGTCGTTGAAGAAGTCGGGCAGTATGCGCATCTGATCGGCTGTGAGCATGATGTTGGGTTTGCCTGTGAGTTGAAGTTGCGCTCCATCAGCTTGAGTTAATGGCTCTTGAGCATCCTAACCCCGCACGCGGGGCAGGCGTTCTCAAAGGAACATGGGCTAGGCCGACGGCGCAAGCTGCCAGGGTTTTATCTGCCAAATCGGCATCCAGCCCTTATGCAGACTGCGTTACTAGCTATATTTTTGATTGTTAACATAATATCTGTTTCTTGTGAGGGTTGCTGCGTATGGTGTCAGCGAAGACCCACTTGGGCGCCTGGTGCTGTTCGCTGTAGCCTGCGCGGGTGCGCCGGTTGCCTTGAGTCAGACCGAGTTCTGTCGAGTTGGTGGCGCGGCAAACATCACCATAAAAGCGCTCAGGGTCCACAAAGGTTTCCAGCAGTAGTACAGGGTGACCAAAGCGTGCCCGCCAATCGCTCACCAAGCGGCGTTGCATCAAAGACAGCACACGTGAAACGACATTGGGGTGGTGCCACTCGGGCAGGATCAGAAAACGGCTGTTGTTAGCGACGAGCTTGAGGCGGCCATACTGGAAGGTGAAGTTCCAGCCAAACCAGCGGTCGCGTACGCCGCACTTGAGGGCTGCAGCAGAGATGCTCAGAAGGGCTACCCACTGCTCGCCCCAGATGACCGCATACCACAGCGTCTCGCCAATCTTTGACAGACCCCCGAGGTAGTGGTGTAGCGCCATTTGATCTTGGTAGCGTGGCTCTTCAGACCGCTCTACCAGGCGAACGTGAAGTTGTGAAAGATTTGTCGCGCTTGTGAATCCATCGGGCTGCATAGCCGTGTTTGTAAGGGGTATAAGGTGGGATGTTCAGCGTTAAGCGTGACACTGTTGATTTCAAACAACATCTATCAGCGATCAAAATCATCCTGGCACTGACATCAACCCTAGCCTTATCCGTTGACAAGTCTTAAACTGAACATCCTTTGTACCTCGATTGCCGCAGAGAAGCCACACATGCAAGCATTGAATTTATCAGAGCTAATCGGCGCGCTCAGCTATGCATTGGACATCACCGAAGGCCAGCCGGAGGGACATTGCATACGCTGTTGCTGGATTGGCATGCACATTGGCCACAAGCTGAACCTGCCCAAAGACCAGCTCTGGGAGCTTTACTACACCTTGCTGCTGAAAGACTTGGGCTGCAGCAGCAACGCCTCGCGTATCTGCGAACTGTACCTGACCGATGACTTAGCTTTCAAGCGCGACTTCAAATGGGTTGATGGCAGCCTGCCACAGGTCTTGCGCTTTGTGTTACGCCACACCGGCCCAGGAGCCGGGTTGATGGATCGACTTAAGGCCATGGGCGGCATCCTGACCAACGGCGACGAAATTGCCAACGAACTGACCAAATCCCGCTGCACCCGGGGCGCAGACATTGCCCGACAGTTGCGTTTTTCAGAGGGCGTGGCACAGGGCATTCATTCGCTGGACGAGCACTGGAACGGGCATGGTCGCCCTGAAGGGCTGGCGGGCCAGCAGATTGCACTGTACTCGCGCATTGCTTTGCTGGCTCAGGTGGTGGACATTCTCAACTCATCTGGCGGTCAAGCGGCCGCTGAAGCCGAAGTGCAACAGCGTAGCGGCAACTGGTTTGACCCCGAAGTGGTCGCTGCTTTTCTTGCGATTGCCCATGATGCCAGGTTCTGGCACACGCTAAACGGCACCGATCTTGAAACGCATGTCTTCGCTATGGAGCCCGGCGGCCATGAATCAGAGCTTGACGAAGACTATCTGGACGACATTGCCGAAGCCTTTGGCCAGGTGGTGGACGCCAAGAGCCCGTACACCGCAGGCCATAGTGCCCGGGTCGGCCTTTACACAGCCCTGCTGGGTGAGTCGATGGAGATTGCGGAATCGCGTCGGCGCTGGCTCAAGCGTGGCGCACTGTTGCACGATGTCGGCAAGCTCGGTGTCAGCAACACCATCTTGGACAAACCCGGCAAACTTGACGAGGGCGAATGGGCCGTCATGCGAAAGCACCCGGTGCACACCGAATCGATTCTGGGCCGCATCAAGAACTTTGATGAGTTGGCTCGCGTTTCGGCGGCGCACCACGAACGGCTCGATGGCGGTGGTTACCCGAGAGGGCTGAAGGCGCACGACATCGCACTGGAAACCCGCATCATCACCACGGCTGACATTTTTGATGCCATCACCGCCGAGCGACCCTACCGGGGTGCAGTGCCGGTGCCAAAAACGCTGGCCATCATGGCCGACTCGGTGGGCACAGCGATTGATGCCCGCTGTTTTGAACACTTGCAGCAGCTCATCAAGAGAAGCCCGGAGCTTTTCCCTGGGCAGGTGTTATCAAAGAGACGGATAGGAAACTCAACCGCATGAAAGCAAGTTGGCACGGGTTTTGGGCTCCCAAACATCTTTGACCTGTGTAGTTTGAACCGTCGCAAGCGCTCAATGGCAAGTCAGTTGGGCGCTGGTCTGCTTCTGGTCTGGCGCGCACGCGGCTTACCCCGCAGCGCGTCTATGGAATGGGGGCCTTGGCAAGTCCCCAAGCCCAACCGATCGCTGTGTCGCACACTGACCAATTGGCGCGCTGATCGACATCAAAGCCAGGTGCAGGTTGCGCTGCCGGATGCCAGCCTGGCCATTTTTGTGTACCGTGAGCATCGCCCCGGAGCCCAAAAGCATCACCATCTTGAACAATTCCGGCCTCTGCCAATGTCCCGATCTTCGTGCGACTTTTGCACTTCCCAAATGGCCATGGGACATTCAAACTGCAATTGCCTGGGTTCGTTTGGCTAGATCAGTGTGGTGCGTAACAGGTGGGGAACTTGTGGCAATCCTGAGCGGATCGACGCAATTGGGCAAGTTGTTGCGCAGCGTTGGCCAGTTTGTAGGGCATTGTTTGTCGTCTGCTGGATTCAGAATGGCCGAAAAGTCATGCCGTCAGCGGTAATTGGGGGATGAAATTGCATGCTTTGGAGCGAGAAATTGTGCCTTATTGGAATCAAATTTTGAAACGTTGGGTACTTAAGAACGGCGGTGTTGGTTGTTAAGACAGGGTTAATCCTGGCTTTTTACAGTTCGTCACCTACCAATTACTGGATCTTAAAAGATGACACTTCGCACCATTTCTGACCGCTACCACCGCTCTTCCATTGCGCTCCATTGGTTGATGTTGGCCCTGTTCATTGCCGTGTATGCCAGCATCAATTTGCGGGAATTGTTTGACAAGGGCACTGCGCCGCGCGAGGCCCTGAAAAGCCTGCATTTCATGCTGGGATTGTTGATGTTCGTGCTGGTCTGGTTGCGTCTGGCGATGCGCATCAAACACCCAGCCCCCGGTATTGCACCAGCGCCACCGGCCTGGCAGGCGGCGGCGGCCAAGATTGCTCACCTGGCGCTGTACGCCATCATGATCGGGATGCCGGTTTTGGGCTGGTTGTTGCTCAGTGCCGCAGGCAAGCCAATTCCATTTTTCGGGCTGGAGCTGCCAGCGCTGATCACACCGGACAAAGCCCTGGCCAGCCAGCTCAAGGAGGTTCACGAATTCATCGGCGAGCTGGGTTACTTTCTGATCGGGGCGCACGCCGCAGCGGCCCTGTTTCACCACTACATCCAGGGCGACAACACCTTGCGGCGCATGCGTCTGGCAAACTGAGGTTCACCCGCCGAAACCCCAAGCCAGCAGCGAAGTACCGGCAATGCCATCTTCAGGATGGCCAGCGGCCTGGTCAGATATTGAAGGTGGCGTTCGTTCGTCACGTCAAATGCTTCCCTGCCATCGTCCTTATGGGTGCGCGGGCATTGGCCTGCATTCTTGAGCTGCGCGACCATCTTCTTTCCGCTGGCTTTGCCGTCGCTGTCCTTGAACTTTTCCTCGCCATCAATGCCACAGTCGAACATGGTCACAGGGCAAAGGATCTGGTTTGCTTGGGCCAGCAATAGCCATCATGTCGTGGCGGCTTATGCGCCAACCTGCTGCTGCGCTCAGATGGTTAACTGACCTGAAGCCAGCCGCTTGGCTGGGCGCAATATCAGCGCGGCTTGCGGCGCAAGCTGGCCGGTTTGCCACCGGCTCCACTAACCCGTGGCGGCAGACCAGTGTGCTGCGTCAGGATGCGGCCTTGAACCACTGCTGATGGCTTATTTGCCTGCTCCGCATCGGGCGGCAATCTCTTGAGACGCGATGGCGTTGAATTTTTCTTGCGCGCACTCTGGTAACCGGCATCTGCCAGGGGCTGCCAGGCCGGGATCAGGTGCTGTTTGCCATTGCCAATCAGGTCAGCGCGGCCCATCGCCTTGAGCGCTTCACGCAGCAGCGGCCAGTTGTTGGCATCGTGGTAGCGCAAAAAGGCCTTGTGCAGACGGCGGCGCCTTTCACCGCGCACCACATCAACCGACTCGTCATCGCCCTGCAGGTCGCGGTGCACGCCGCGCAACGGGTTGCGACCGGTGTGGTACATGGCGGTGGCGGTGGCCATCGGGCTGGGGTAGAAAGTTTGCACCTGGTCGGCGCGAAAGCCGTTTTTTTTCAACCAGATGGCCAGGTTCATCATGTCTTCATCGGTGGTGCCGGGGTGGGCGGCGATG
>DAOSLL010000333.1:0-5052 GCA_035368905.1 Rhodoferax sp. | reverse complement strand
GCGCCTGGCCAAGAAACCGCCTGAATAACGGGGAGAACTTGGCACTGTCCAGTTGAGACATTGCCGAACACTTCGAGACTTGGCAAGCGCTCACCTATGAAGGGGCAAACGATACAGGCGATGATGCACGAACTTGGTGTGATCGCCTCACTTTTGGCGCTCACGGAAACTGCCCAACCTGTGCTCACAGTAATCTGACCCACTGCCTGCGCACTTGTTTGCTTGTTCGTTGGCGGCCGACGCACAGACATTTCAGTGTCCAACTTGTAGGCTGGTAGGCGCTTGCGCCATCCTTGGATTGGGTGATTTCTTTAAAACAAGCCGGATGGGGACCCGCGTAGCGGGGAGGCGCGGCTACAGCGCCTCGGACTTGTCCATACTGAGCGCAGCGATTGTGGGCATCCTGTCCGAGCTCTAGATGCCAATTGGATCTGGGTTGTTTTGCCCGGCCACAACAGTACGACTGTGGGCAAACCGTCGAACCTGCGGTGCACACAACGCGGACTCGGGCGCGTCGCGCAGGCTCCTATCCGCAACGATCACTACAGATTGGGCATCGTCCCAAGCGGCTCGATTTTTGCGGGTGCCTTGTTGAGGTGCTGAAGCGTTTCAACAAACTCACGTGCCTGTAGACGCTGTCTTTGCGTGAAGGTCTTTCCAGCATCGCCGGTCAGCAGCACTTCCAAAAGTCCAGTCAGATGAAGCTGAAACTTTTCGTAATCGGGGTGCGTGGCCATGAGTGACCCGACAATTGCCATGAGTCCTGCTTGAGTGGCGACAAGGCTGTCGAGTTCGCACTGCAATTGTTCTTCATTCATGTTGACGTCCTTGGTCGCCATAGTTGATTTCCAAGAGATTCGATTTCTTTGTCAAATAATGCTTGCGGCATTGAGCGACTACCTGACTTGGGCAAGCGCTTGTACGCGTTGGTCAGGCAGGCGTTCGCAGAGGCAGCAGCACACCGATTTTGTTGGTGTATCCCATGGTCGGCGCTTCAGACGGGCCCTCCTCGTCAAATGCGGCAAGGTTCCTAAGTCCGACTGAACGCCCAAAAATGGCGCCTGACAAGCCTCGTTGCCATCTGCAGGCGATTTAGGCTACCACTGCGGGGTAGTCTGTATAGCCCTTTTCGCCCGGCGTGTAAAACGTACTCATGTCGGGTACTGTCAATTGAGCGCCTGACTTCATTCGAGCGACCAAGTCGGGGTTTGAAATAAAGGGGCGACCAAATGCGATGAGGTCTGCCTCTTTGGCCTGCAAGACAGCCTCAGCGCTCTGGGCAGCGAATCCACCGACGGCGATATATGTTCTGCCAAAGGCCGCTCGAATTGCTTTCTTGAGTTCAGCAGGTACCGGGGGTGCCCCCATGCCGGAATGGTCAACCAAATGCACATAGATCAGCCCCAACTCTGACAACTTCTTTGTCAGCGACAGGAACTGATCGTCAACGCCTTCGAAGGCACCTGTTCCGTTGAAAACACCATAGGGGGACAGACGAATGCCCACTTTGTCGGCTCCAATTGCTCCTGCACAGGCTTCAGCGACTTCAATGGCAAAACGATTGCGGGCTTGGGTACTGCCGCCGTAGCCATCGGTGCGCTTGTTGATATTAGCGTTCAGGAATTGCTCTATCAGATAACCGTTGGCAGCGTGGAGTTCAATGCCATCAAATCCTGCCTTCATGGCCAGCTTGGCGGCGTTGGCATATTCCGCAACTGCTTGCGCAATGTCAGCCTCGGTCATTACCACAGGCGCAGTATGTGGTTTTAAGCCAGCCTTGTCGGTCCACATTTCACCGGGGCAGACTTCTGGGCTGGGGCCGACGACTCGCGCACCGGCTGGTAGGTTGTTCTGGTGCGAAACACGCCCCGTGTGCATGAGTTGCACAAATATCTTGCCACCAGCTTGGTGGACTGCGTCCGTGACCAATCGCCAGCCCAGGACCTGCTCTTCGTTGTAGATGCCGGGAATCCGGGCGTACCCAAGACCATTAGGTGACGATGAAGTACCCTCGGTGACGATCAAACCGGCGGTCGCACGTTGTTTGTAATACTCTGCAATAAGCGCATCAGGTGTGTTGTTGTGTGTTGCGCGGCTGCGAGTCATTGGAGCCATCACAGTGCGGCTGGACAGGCGGATGCCGCCCAAGTCAAAAGATTCAAATAGCATCGGTTGCCCTAAAAGTTGGTTTGTTGTTTGGCTGGTAATGAGATGGCCATTGTTGGCAGACACATCTGTGCGAATGTCTCACAGCGAGGCCGCAGTTGAGGGTGATTGCCTGCTTTGCAAGTTGTCTTCGAATTCGGCATCCAATACAAGCGACTGCGCTGTGGCCACGCCATCCCTCGTCAAGCGCAAGCTTGGCGGGCATTTTGCCATGCCATGATGACCGTCATTTGACTTTGCAACGGCGGATGCGCAAAGATTCCAGGACCCAAGCCTGGATCAGTGGCGACCAAAATCCACGAAGCCTTTTCTACTCTATTGAGTCTTAACGACGTTTACATTGATCTGTTAACGGGACTTGCCCAAACCGAGGGAAATCAACGGTCAGGCGAGTATTGCCGCCAACCTTTGGCAGAGCAGCAACTTTCCACGCCAAATTGAATGATCGCCTGCCCTGGAGTGATGTCTTCTGCCGGTTTGTGGCGATATGCAAAGACACCAGTTATGAAAAGTTGGATGTGAGAAGGCGCGCAAGGCACCTCGTACGCAGTTGCCGGGATCACCCACTCGAATTGACGATGTCCGCACCGAAACAAAGCCGCCATTATTTTCAAGAGCGACCTCGCCTTCGAGCACTGCATGCCCGCCCGCATCGAAGCAAAGGCAACTGCTCAAAATCGCCGCCCATGACCCCACCGTTGATGCAAAGCCATTCCTGAACCGAAGATGGGGTATCGAAGTGATGAACGAGGGCTGGCATTGTGCAATGATAGAAGCTTGGGGAGTCAGCCTGCGCGATTGGTGACAGACACCTGATTTCGGTATCATTCAGTGGCTAATTCATCATCCAATATGGGATGCATGCAAGCTCCAGCGTGAGTTTCAATGCCATCATGTCCAACACCTACCGATGACGCTGTGCATTTTTGTCGTTGCGCTGTCGGATGCCAACTTTAGGGAATCAAATGGCGATAAGCCTCCAACCCGCTGATCGGATGACGCAAACCATCCTGAATCTGATTTCGAAGGTGCCATTCTCCTCAGAGGCCGTCAGTTCCACTCCTCGGGCACGCGCAAGCCAGTTAGCCCGCAGTGCGGCCAGAACCAGCGCCGGTATTTCTGGTGGTGCCGCATTGGTCCCTGGCCCTTTGGGCATGCTGACTTTGCTGCCAGACCTCTTCGGTGTGTGGCGAGTTCAGGCACAGATGGTCTGCGACATTGCCGGTGCGTACGGCAAGTCGGCAACCTTGACTCAGGAGCAGATGGTTTTTTGCCTGTTCAAACACTCTGCTGCGCAAATGTTGCGAGATGTCATCGTGCGTGAAGGCACACGGTACTTGGTCCTGCCTGCAAGCTTGCGGATGATGCAAAGTCTGGCGACAAGAATTGGCATTCAGATTGGTCAACGCAGTGTTGGTAAGGCGATTGCGCGATATGCGCCCCTGGTTGGAGCACTGGGCACTGGAGCCTATGCATACTATGACACACGTCAAGTGGCTGACACCGCAATAGAGTTGTTCAGCAGCGAGATCGTGGTGCAAAGTGGAGGTCCTGATAATTCAGGTGCCAGGGCTGCTGTGGTGAATTGAATTTGATTTTCGGCAGTTGGAGACCTCAAATGCAGGGAGCCACTGCATCACGACGTTTTTTTCAGAATAATTTTTTCAAGAGGATGCCATGCGCTATCGCCTATTGGGCCAAACCGGCCTGTATGTTTCTGAACTGTGCCTGGGAACGATGACTTTTGGCGACCAGGGTTTCTGGAAGGTCATGGGTGGACTGGGGCAGGATGCGGCCACCGCCCTGGTGAAACAGGCTTTTGATGCCGGGGTCAACTTCATCGATACCGCCAATATCTATTCTCTGGGTGAAGCAGAACAACTGACCGGGACTGCTATCAAGTCACTTGGGCTGCCACGGGACGAACTGGTCATTGCCACCAAGGCCACAGGTGTCATGAATGAGAGGGCCGTCAACGCCCTTGGGCAATCACGCTATCACCTCATGAACGAGCTCGATGCCAGCCTCAAGCGCCTTCAACTTGACCACATTGACTTGTACCAACTGCATGGCTTTGACCCCCTTATCCCATTGGAAGACGTGCTGTCCACGCTCAACGATATGGTACGCTCTGGCAAGGTGCGCTACATCGGCCTGTGCAATATGGCGGCCTGGCAAATCATGAAGGCCCTGGCGATTTCCGTGAAAAATCATTGGGCTCGGTTTGAAAGCGTGCAAGCCTATTACACCGTCGCCGGGCGTGACCTCGAACGCGAGATCTTGCCTTTGCTACAGGACCAACAGCTCGGCCTCATGGTCTGGAGTCCTTTGGCCGGTGGTCTGCTCAGCGGCAAGTTCAACCCTGACGGAACGGGGCCACAAGGCACACGCCGTGCCAGTTTTGATTTCCCAGTGGTTGACAAGCCTCGGGCATTTCGCGTCGTTGATGCGATGCGCCCGATCGCTGCGCAGCATCAAGTATCAGTTGCGCAGGTCGCCTTGGCCTGGTTGCTGAGCCGTCCACAGGTCAGCACTGTCATCATGGGAGCAAAAACACCAGCGCAACTCGAGGACAACCTGGGTGCCTCCAAGCTTGAGTTGAGCGCACAGAACTTGCGAGATCTTGACGAAGTTAGCGCCTTGCCACTGGAATACCCCGGCTGGATGCTCGAAAGACAGGGGCAAAGCCGGGCAAAACCACCGGAAAAACCCTGAGCTGGGTCATGCTTCGAGTGTGCTTGAGCTTGGGCTGACCTCCGCCCTGCCCTGCCACTTTGATGCGAGACTGCGAACGCGATCTGTGGCTCATGCTGCTGAGCCCGATTCTGTGGCTGCAAGGAAGGCACCACGGGTTACGCCGCTCTACTTGAAACCCCAGGTGCTCGT
>DAOSLL010000332.1:0-5053 GCA_035368905.1 Rhodoferax sp. | reverse complement strand
TGATGCGGCCCATGCCGAAAAAGATCATCACCTTGTTGCCTGATTTCTGGTCGTGCAATGTGCGTTTGTGGCGCGACCGGCTGGGGCAGATTTCATTGGCCGCCACCACCTTGATCTGGGGCGTGGCCGGCAACTTGCGTTTCATTGTGCTGGCCTGGGCTGCCGCCGCGCTTGGCTACAGTGTGACGCAAGCCTCGGCCTTGCAAGGGGTGGTGGCGATTGGCATGGCTCTGGGTGCCGTGGTGGCCTCGATGCGCATGCGGCTCGAGGACGGCCCGCGGGTGATCACCCTGGGCATTGGCATGGGCTTGCTGATCATCTTGCTGATCTTTATCGACAATGTCTGGATTGCTGCGCCGTTTCTGATCATGCTCGGCGCGCTGGGTGGTTTTCTGGTGGTGCCGATGAACGCGCTGTTGCAGCACCGGGGCCATAACCTGATGGGCGCGGGTCGGTCGATTGCCGTGCAAAACTTCAATGAGCAGGCCTGCATTCTGGGTTTGGGCGCGCTCTACAGCCTGTCCACCGGGCTGGGGCTGCCAACCTTTGGTGCCATCACCATGTTCGGGCTGGTGATTGCCAGCTTCATGTGGGTGATTCAGCGCTGGCATGCGCGCAATTGCCGCACGCATGGTCCCGAGGTTAATCGCCTGCTGGCCATTGCCCGCAACGACAAGGCGCACGGCTGATCACATGCCAACGGCAAGGGGATTGGCGTTGGCTTACATTGGTGCCGAAATCTTCCCATATTGCCATTGATATTCATCTGAGAGGCTGGTGATGACCACTGTTTATGACTTTGAGGCGCTGTCCATCGACGGCAAGCCGGTTGCCCTGAACCAGTACAAAGGCAAAGCACTGCTGATCGTCAACACCGCCAGCGCCTGTGGCTTTACGCCACAGTTTTCCGGCTTGGAAAAGCTGCATGAAAGCTATGGCAAGCAGGGGCTGGTGGTGCTGGGGTTTCCGTGCAACCAGTTTGGTTCGCAGGACGCTGGCAGCAATGACGAGATCGCCAGCTTTTGCCAGCTTAACTATGGCGTGACTTTTCAAATGATGCAAAAAATTGAAGTCAACGGCGAACAGGCCCATCCGCTCTATCGGTGGCTGTCGAGCGAGGCACCCGGCCTGCTCGGCAGCAAATCCATCAAGTGGAATTTCACCAAGTTTCTGGTCGGCAAGGACGGCGCGGTACGTAAGCGCTACGCCCCCACCGACACCCCTGAGAGCCTGACGAAAGATGTTGAGGCGGCTCTGGCCGCCTGACGGCCTTTCCCGAGACCGGGCATCCCCGCGCCAACTGTGGCCTATCGGCTGGCTGTACGCAGCCGCTGAGCTGCCTCGCGCAAGCCGACAGCGGTGGCCTCCCAGCCCAGGCAGGCATCGGTAATCGACACACCATAGCGCAGTTGCTTCGGGTCACCAAGTTTCTGGTTGCCCTCAAACAGGTTGGACTCCAGCATCACGCCCTTGATGGAGCGGCAACCGTCGACGATCTGGCCCACCACGTCCTTGAGCACCAGGCTTTGCAGCGCGTGGTTCTTGCGTGAGTTGGCGTGGCTGCAGTCCACCACGATGTTGGTTGGCAGCCGCGCGGCCACCAGGTCTGCTTCGGCTTGCGCCACCGCTACCGAGTCGTAATTGGGGTTGCTGCCACCGCGCAAGATCAGGTGACCAAAAGCATTGCCCCTGGTAAGGGTGAGCGCCACCTGACCCTCCCCGTTGATACCCAAAAAGGCATGTGGCTGGGCCGCTGCCAGCATGGCATTGAGCGCCACTTCCAGGTTGCCATCGGTGCCGTTCTTGAAACCCACCGGGCTCGACAGGCCACTGGCGAGCTCACGGTGCGTCTGGCTCTCGGTGGTGCGCGCCCCAATCGCGCTCCACGCAATCAGGTCGCCCAGGTACTGTGGCGTGATCGGGTCTAGCGCCTCGGTGCCACAGGGCAGGCCCATGTGGTTCAAGTCCACCAGCAGCTTGCGGGCCAGGTGCAGGCCTTCCTCAATGCGAAACGAGTCGTCCATGTGCGGGTCGTTGATCAGCCCTTTCCAGCCAACGGTTGTGCGGGGCTTCTCGAAATAGACGCGCATGACGATGAAAAGCTGGTCTGACAACTCGTCGGCGAGCGCTTTCAGGCGCTGCGCATAGTCCATTGCCGCAATGATGTCGTGGATCGAGCATGGCCCCACCACCACCAGCAGGCGCGGGTCTTGCCCTTTGAGAATGTCGGCTACCGTGGCGCGTGCCAGGCTGACGGTGTGGGTTGCACGGTCGCTGGCGGGTACCGCGTCATGCAGCCGGGAAGGTGGCAGCAAAGTTTGCTGCGCCAACACGTTCAGGTTTTCAAGGGCATTTGGGAAAGTCATGGCAAATAAATTGGTGAATTGGGTGCCTGTCGGACATAGGGCTTGACAGCGCGAATCGACCCCAGTGATGGGTGCGGTATTTTCAGGCCCATCGCCAGCTACGGGTGAAAAAGCCGGTGCAAAACGGGCCACTGCGGCAGGTATCGCAGCCGATACGCCATAAGTCTGATAGGTTTATGGGCTCCAGCCCTTATTCTATCTGCACTGGAAGCTACTATTTTAATAGCTACCCATGATCCCGACAGGCAACAACATGCTGTTGTGGCCTGGCCGCAACGACGACACAGCGCAGCCACTGGCGCACCGGGTGCCTTGCGCGACACCTCGACCGCCGCGCTCACACTGGTTAACCTGCAGGCTGGCGACCAGGTCGCTCCACAACGGCCCCTGAAGCCGTCAAAACCACCGTCAGGGCAACAGTTGACTGCCGCCTGCATTCTTTTGGAATTTGTTGCGAACCACCTACAATCGCACTGTGTCAAATCCCAACCAGCAGGGACACTTCAAAAATTGATGGTGTTTTGTTGCTATTGTCCCAACCTTTATGGCAAACAGCCCAATGCCCATGTTGGCTACTGCCTGATTTGTGATCTCTGCCAGTCATGAAAGACCATTACGCCGTATTGGGCCTGCGCAGTTCTGCAAGTCTGCAAGAAATCAAGATCGCGTTTCGCCAGCAGGCCTCAAGGCATCACCCGGATCGCAACGATGCCCCGGATGCAGCGGCCCGCTTTCGCCTGGTGCAAGAGGCTTACGAGGTGTTGGCTGATGCTGGCAAACGCAAAGCCTATGACGACAACCGGCAACGCAACCTGCTCGATAGCCCGATAGACACTGCGCGTGCGATCTGGCTTGATTATTTTGGCCGCCTGCTTTGACGGCGGCCTGACTCTAAGGAATGCCATGAGCATGTCAGCTTTTTTTCGCGCACTGCGCACGTCCTATCAGTCAGAGATTGATGACCTCACATTTGATTCGGAAGGCCGCGACGTGTTGCGTCGGCGCCTGCTGGAAAAGCGCAGTCAAATCGCTTTTCTGAGCCAGATGATCGAGTCCAGCCCCGAAATGGTGGCGGTGGTGTTTCATGGCGGGTTCCATTTTGAGTTGCCCGCCGTCATGGAGCAGGTGCTGACGCTTGAATCCGATGAATTTCCGGACTGGGACAGCCTGGCAGATGCGGTGCAGTTGACGCCTTGGGCCAGGGACCTCGCCAAGCTGTTCTTGAAAGAGCCACAAGGGGCCTGGTTCATGACGGTGGCAGCAGTGCTGGAGTATTTGTACCACCGAGCGCCACCACACCATCAGGACCCTGCCCAAGGGCTGCCGCATGACGGGCAAACCACCCCCACCGGCGGCCGCCACCTTGACCACGGCCATGACTTTGATGCGGATGACGAAAGCCATCAGCAGCATGACCACGAAGAAACCAGCGCCGAATGGCTTGAAGATCAAGGTTTTGACCGCAAGGACTGAGCCCAAAGCGCACGCCACTATCCATAGGACGCATTCTCGACATGAATCATCTGGCATTGATTGAAAAAACCCAGTCGCTGATTGCTGCGGGCGACATTTTGGGGGCCGAATCGGCACTGGTTGAGCTGGCCGACAAAGAGGGCGATGGCGCACTGGTGGAAGTGCTGGCGCAGTTGCCAGCCAAAGATCTGTTGGCAGTGATCCGCGAATACGACAACTCGAAATCATCCATCGTCGGCCTGGCACTGACAGCACAGCAGTTTGCCCGCGCTGTGGTGATCGAAAAGCAGTACCGCGACCTGACGCGCACGCACCTTCGCGGCATGATGAATTCGGTCATCTTCAGGGATGGTGCAGACCCAATTGAATTTTTGACTGCAATCGGCGACCTCGAGGGTGGCAGCGAGGCACTGGCTGACTATTTTGAAGAAAAGTGGAGTCGCATCGAAGCCTTTGCGCGCTCGGGTAGTTTTGATGCGGCAGAAGACGACGGGGATTTGGTCGCTGAGGACGATTTGCGTGCCAATGCCTATGCGCGCGCACGCATGGAGCAAGATGAGGTGGCCGATCAGGACTGGATGCAACTGGCCTGGCTGCTGCGCTACGAAATCCCTGACCTGTTCATTGAGATGCTGTTGGTGCTGCGGGCCAAGGCGCGTGCCTTTGACCTGGGCGTGGCGGACGACTATCTGCCCGAAGACGACGGCAAGGTCGAAACCCGTGACACCGACCTGGGCAAAGCCACACCAGCCGCGCTGGAGTCGGATGACGAAGAATCAGCCATTTGAACGGCTTCGCTAACGCTCAATTGCGCTGTATGCCAACGCTCCCGACCGCTGCTGGTAGCGCCCTTTCACACTTTGATGCGCGACCTTTTTTTGAGAAAGCGCTGCAGTACGGCGTGCAGCACGGCATCATTGGTCAAGCCAAACTCGATGCCATGGCACAGGAGGCACCCAAGGGCATGGTGCAGATTGCGCGCTACTTTGGCAGCGAGTACCTGCGCCCGGAGCTTGAAACTGCACGCGAACGTATCGTCAATATGGTCAGCCTGTCCCTTGAGGACAGCAGCGGCGGAGATTTGCGCGAGGCGGCGTGCCTGCTGCGCGACCATTCCTTTCTGTCACGATCCAAGGCCGGCTCGGACCTGCTCAAGGCATTGATTGTCATGCCACAAAACACCCACTTTGGCATGAATGAGCGCGGTGAATTTG
>DAOSLL010000331.1:0-5070 GCA_035368905.1 Rhodoferax sp. | reverse complement strand
AACGCCATTACCCGGTAGGTCAGCCAGCCCCAGATCAGCGGCGGCAGGATCAGGATCAAGGGCGGAATCAGCCACAGCGGCACCGACACCACCAGCGCCACCAGCGCCAGCAGGGCTGAAAACAGCGACCACAGCAGGCCTGACAGAAAAGAATTGCCATGCTTGCGCTCAAGTGATGGAAAGCGCCTCTCAGCCACCAGCGCGGTTAAAGCAGGGGTCATCAGCAAGGCCACCACCAACAGCGACAGCACCACAATGAGTGGCGTGATGGCAAAAATCACAATCAATGGCACCAGCGCAGCTTTGAGGCCCCCCAGTCCCAGACCTTGCAGCCAGGATGCCACAGTGTCGATGAAGGTGGAGGCATCAACCAGACCGCGCACCCAATCGAGCGCCATGTCCCAGTAATAGTAGCCAAGCCCCAGCGCCAGCCCAACCATCAACAGCAGCGGCAGAATTGACAGCGCGATCACCCGAGGCCGCAGGCAATACGCAACAGCGCGCCAAAAAGAGTCAAACAACAGCTTCATGGGTCAAGCATAACTGACTGCCGTATGGCTTGCTTCTGTCAGGCCCGTCCGGCCAGTCGCTTCAGGCCCAGCCACTGTTGCGACCAGAAGCCGTGGCCATAGTCACGCCCTTGCTCGACCTGGTCGCGCACACCGGTCGGGTCAAAGCGCAGTTCGAAATTGGCAGTGCCAAACAACATGTCCCAGTACGGCAGCAAGACACCAAAGTTGTACCCGCCAAGGGTGCTCCTGCCGCGCGATTCATGCCCGATGCCGACCGCATGGTGCAACCGGTGAAAGCGCGGGCTGACCCACAGGCGCTCGCCGACGGGACCGAACCAGACCCGCAGGTTGGCATGCTGAAAGCTCTCGCTGAGCTGGGTAAGCGCCACAATGGCAACAAACTGGCCGGGCGCGATGCCTATGAGCTGGGCTATCAGTACAAAGACGGCAGCGCCAATGACATCGTCAAGCAAGTGGCTGCGGTTGTCGCTCCACATGGTGAGCTGACGCTGTGCATGGTGCAGTGCATGCAGGCTCCACCACCAACGCCACTGGTGCTGGGCGCGGTGCAGCCAATAGTCCACCAGGTCCAGCACGACCAGGTACAGCAGCAAACTTGCCCAGGGCAGATCGGTAACGCCAGGCCACACCGCATCAAGCTGAAAGGTATGCCAACCGGCCACCCGCAGCACACCAAAAAGCTGGTCAAACAGCGGATCAAGGGTAAAGAACAGCGCCACCCGGATCAGGCCGAGCCGGTGGATCAGGGTGTAAATCACATCGACCCGCACCGCTGCCCGGTCCAGCACCGGCTCAACCGGTCGCCAGCGCTCCAGCGGCCCGATCACCGCCAGCAAGACCGTCAGTTGCAGCAGACCGACCAGCAGCCATCCGGTGGCGGTGTAACCGTCCACCAGAAAATTGCCCAGCCCCAGGTTAAACATCAAGGGTTGCAGCACGGACTCGAACAGTAGCCCCTGAAGATCGGAAAACTGCCCGGCAAACCAGTCCATGGCCCAGCTATTTCGCAGTGACGGACAGCGGTGCAGTGGCAGCAGCCCGGGCGATCCAGGCGCGCAAAGCTGGCTGCTCGCGCAAGGTGGCAAAACAGAAGCCGCGTTGTTTGAGCCCGACGATCAGCGGCTCCAGCACCGCCGGTGCCCAGGGGTCCTGGCGCGACCAGATGCCCAGATGCGCCATCAGGATGTCGCCCGAACGGATGTCACGCAAGGCCTTGGCCAGCAGACTGGCGTTGCTGTATTTTTCACTGGGCAACTCGTCGCCCAGAAATCCGGCAGGAGCCCAGCCAACATGGGCAAAGCCGCAGGCTTTGGCAGCCGCCAGCAATTGGGGCGAAGTCTTGCCGCCCGGCGCACGAAACAGCGGCAGCGGCAGCTTGCCGGTGAGCTGCTGCAGTCGCGCATGGGCTTGGTTGAGTTGCGCGCAGTAGTCGACAGCGCTCCAGTTCAGATCCTGTCCGGCCAGCGCACCGGCACTGGGGCGCACCCGGAACGTCGCACCAGGCAGGTCGGCGCGCCAATACACATGGTCATAGGTGTGCGAGGCAAACTCATGGCCCTCGTCGGCACGCGCCTTCCACCAGGTGGCCCAGTGCTGCCCAAGCGTGCCGTCGCCTTGCTGGGTGCGCTCGTTGGCGGCGAAATAGGTCACCTTGACATGCTGGCGCTCAAGCACTTCGGCGATCAGCGGGGCCACGCCCATGTGGCCGGTATCGAATGTCAAAAAAACCGGCTTTTCACAAGCTTTTTGGGCTGTAGCCCTAGATGGATGAGCGCTGACAGCTATCATAAAAATAGCTAAAAAGATGGCCTGAAATGCGCGTGCGACCTTAATTGCGGGCGGCATGGTCGAGTGTCCAGACTCCATGGGGCGACTTGCCAACCTTGACCTGATGCAGCACGGTCCGGGTCTGGGTGTCGATCACAGACAGCTTGCCAGCCCAGCGCGAAGCCACATAAATGTAGCGACCGTCACGCGACAGTTCCATGTCATCGGGACCGCTGGGACCAGGATAGCTATCAACGACCGTCATGCTCTGGTAATCGATCTTGCTGATGGTATTGGCAACCCGGTTGCTGACCAGCACATGGCGTTTGTCGCCAACGGCGCGAAATGAATGGGCTCCCTTGCCGGTTTTCAGCAATTTGACCAACCTCGGCTGCGCACCCGTCACGTCATAAACTTCAACACCGTCGCCGCCGGTTAGTCCGACCAGCAAAAATTTGTCGTCTGGCGTGCCAAACACGTCGGCCGGCAGGGAACCGGTGGGGTGGCGCCACTTGAGTGCCTGGGTCGGCAAGTCAATTGCAACCAGCTCATCGCTGTCTTGCATGGTCGAATAAATCGTCCGGCTGGTGCTGTCAATCCAGAGGTGGCTGGGCGTCTTGCCGGTCACAATGCGTTTGGCCAGGTTCAGATTGCTGCCATCCCAATGGTAAATGTCCACATGATTGAGCCGGTTGGCAGCCGTGACAAACCATTTCATGTCAGGCGAAAAGCGCAACTGATAGGGGTCCAGAATGCCTTTGACGGTGCGCTGCACTTCGGCGGTCCTGGGGTCTACAAACATCAGTGAATCGCTCAAGGCATTGGCAATGATCAGCGACTTTTCATCCGGTGTCATGTACAGGTGATGCGGCTCCTTGCCTGCCGCAATACGCCGGGTCTCGCGCCAGGTAACGGGGTCAATCACGCTGATTGTGGCATCAAGCGAATTGAGCACAAACACCGGCGGTGCCGCATGCGCGCCCAGTGCTGCTGCTGCCAACCCAAGCACGGCCAACTGGCGACGGCAACGACACTTAAGATGATCGAAATAAGTCATGGGTGGGTCAACAGAAAATTGCATCAGGAACAGCAGCCGCAAAGTGTAACGCGCCAGTTTGTCGCCGCTGTCTGGCAAGGGGCTACCGGAGCAGCAGCAAATCCTGCGCCCCCAGCCAGCGCCATTGCCCCGGCAACAGGTCGTCGGGCAGGCACAAGCCGCCAATCTGCGAGCGGTGCAGCGCTTCAACCCGATTGCCGACTGCCGCCAGCATGCGCTTGACCTGGTGGTATTTGCCCTCGGTCAGGGTCAGACGCAGTTGCTGCGGCGACACCGCCACGCAAGCCGCCGCCCGCACTGGCCTGGGGTCATCGTCGAGCAGCACGCCTTCAAGCAGCCGCTTGAGCTGGCGCTCATCAAGCGGGTGCTTGACGTTCACCTCATAGACCTTGGGCACATGGTGCTTGGGCGAACTCATGCGGTGGATGAACTGACCGTCATCGGTCAGCAGCAACAAACCGCTGGTGTCCTGGTCGAGTCGCCCGACCGCCTGTACGCCCTGCACTGCACCCTTTTGTGGTCGCTGGCGCAGCGGTGCTGGCAACAGGCTATAGACGCTGGGGTAGGTCGATGGTTTTTGCGAACACTCGGTGCCCGGTGGCTTGTGCAGCATGATGTAGGCGCGCTCGGCATACGGCCAGTCTTGCCCCTGAACCCGGAAGGTCAATCCATTTGCTTCTATTTCAATAGCTGACTGCACTTGTCTGACAAGGGCTGGAGGCTGATTTTTGTCATAAATCTGAACATGACCCTGCTGGATCAGACCGGCACAGACGCGCCGCGTGCCAAACCCCTGGGAATAAAGAATGTCTTGCAACTGCATGCTGGAGAGGTACCGCTAATTCGGTTGCGACACCTGCACCGGGTGGACCCGGTGCTTCAGACTTTGATCAGGCGGGCCGCCTCACGCGCTGCCACCACACCTTCGTCGGTCGGCACCACCCAGACTTCAACCCGGCTGGTGGCCGAATGAATCGACATCACTGCGTCAGCAGTGGCTTGCGCATTGCGCTGCGGGTCAATGGCCACGCCCATCCAGGCCAATCTTTGCCCCATTTCGGCCCGCAACAGCACATCATGCTCGCCAATGCCGCCACTGAAAGCCAGCACATCCAGGCCCTCTATGCATGCCACCAGCGCACCACTTTCACGCACCAAGCGGTAGGTAAAAATGTCGGTGGCCAATTTGGCACTGGGGCTGGGATCAGCACGCAAACGGCGCATGTCGGCCGAAATGCCCGACAGGCCCAGCAAGCCGCTTTGTTTGTAAAGCAGCTTTTGCAGACGGGCGTGGTCCCAGCCATGCTCCAGCAAATAGAGCAACACGCCGGCGTCGAGCGCGCCGGTGCGGGTACCCATCATCAGGCCATCCAGCGCAGAAAAACCCATGGTGGTGGCACGACTCTTGCCATCGACCGCTGCGCACAAACTCGCACCATTGCCCAGATGCGCCATCAACACCCGACCGGTCGCGCGCGGCGTATGCTGCAACAGCGCGCCCATCACATACTGATACGACAGGCCGTGAAAGCCGTAGCGGCGCAGGCCTTGCAGGTACAACTCTTCAGGCAGGGCAAAGCGGTAATCAACTTCGGGCAGCGTGGCGTGAAAGGCGGTGTCAAAACATGCTATTTGCGGCAAGCCCGCGAACGCTGTCCGAAAAGCGCGAATGCCCTCCAGGTTGTGCGGCTGGTGCAAGGGTGCCAAAGAGTT
>DAOSLL010000330.1:0-5076 GCA_035368905.1 Rhodoferax sp. | reverse complement strand
GCATCACGGTGCGCAGCCCGCAGACCTGGGTGAACATGGCCTCGGGGCTCTGGCTATGCGTCTGGCCACCGTAAATGCCACCGCCACAGGGCATGCGGATGGTGATCGGGCAGGTAAAGTCGCCTGCCGAGCGGTTGCGCAGGCGGGCCGCTTCCGACACGATCTGATCGGTGGCCGGATAGACATAGTCGGCAAACTGGATTTCGACCACCGGGCGCAGGCCGTAGGCCCCCATGCCGACCGCTGTGCCGACAATGCCGCCCTCAGAAATGGGTGCGTCAAAAACGCGCTGGTTGCCGTACTTCTTTTGCAAGCCTTCGGTGCAGCGGAAGACACCGCCAAAGTAACCGACATCCTGGCCATAGACCACCACGTTGTTGTCGCGCTCCAGCATCACGTCCATGGCTGAGCGCAGTGCCTGGATCATCGTCATTGGGCTGGTGTTGGGCATATCGCTCATGACTGGCCTTCCAGTTCAGCGCGCTGGCGCTGCAAGTGAACGGGCATGTCCTTGTAAACGTCTTCAAACATGCCCGACAGGCTTTGGGTTGGGCCATCGGCCAGGGTACCGTACTTTTCAGCTTCCTTTTGGGCCGCTGCCACTTCGGCTTCCACCTCTTTTTGCACGGCCTCGTGCTCAGCGTCAGACCAGATGCCCAGCACGATCAGGTGCTGCTTCAGGCGCGCTATCGGGTCGCCCAGGGGAAAGCGGGCGACATCGTTGGCCGGTCGGTATTTGCTCGGGTCGTCTGAAGTGGAATGCGGCCCGGCACGGTAGGTCACCCATTCGATCAGGGTCGGGCCAAAGTTGCTGCGGGCACGTTCCAGCGCCCAGCGTGAAGCGGCATAAACCGCCAGAAAGTCATTGCCATCGACCCGCAGTGAGGCGATGCCATTGCCGACACCGCGTGCGGCAAAGGTGGTGCCTTCGCCGCCAGCGATGGCCTGAAAGGTTGAAATTGCCCACTGGTTATTCACCACGTTCAAAATCACCGGGGCGCGATAGACGTGGGCAAAGGTCAGTCCGGTATGAAAGTCGGCCTCGGCGGTGGCACCGTCGCCAATCCAGCTTGATGCGACCTTGCTGTCGCCCTTGATGGCGGATGCCATGGCCCAGCCGACAGCCTGGATCACCTGGGTGGCCAAGTTGCCCGAAATCGAGAAAAAGCCCTGTTTTTTGCTGGAATACATCACCGGCAATTGCCGCCCTTTCATCGGGTCGTGCTCGTTGCTGTAGAGCTGACAGATCATGTCCACCATGTTGTTGTCTTCGCGCGTTAGCAGCAGACCCTGCTGGCGGTAGGTCGGAAAACACATGTCGCCTTCACTCAGCGCGAGCGCGTGGGCGCAGGCAATCGCCTCTTCGCCGAGGCACTGCATGTAAAACGACATTTTTTTTTGCCGCTGGGCAATCAGCATGCGCGCATCAAAGGCCCGGGTCAGCAGCATGGCACGCAGGCCACGGCGCAGCAGGGCCGAGTCCATCTGCGGTGCCCAGGGGCCGAGCGCCTGGCCCGAGTCGTCGAGCACGCGGATCAGCGCAAAGGCCAGATCGTTGGTCTGAGCGGCTGCCACGTCCACCGGTGGGCGGCGCTTGGCGCCCGCAGCAGACAGGGGGAGGTAGGAAAAATCGGTGTCGCGACCTGGTCGCCCGGTGGGCTCTGGCACGTGCAGATGAAGCGTTTGGCGCTGTGGCATGAAAAAGTCTCCTGGCAAGCTTGTATCTTGCTTCAAAACCATAAAACCGGCTGGTTACCTGGCGGGTAGCCGTGCAACAGACCGGAACGCGCAATTTGCATGCCGGGATCACCGTCTGCATGAACTGCAAAGCAGAGCATAGCGGATTTTGTGACTGGTAAGACCCCATGGATCACGCGGGTTTCCAGCGTCGCTAAGCTCTCATTTTTTCAAATCAAGGAGACCCCCATGCTCAACAAGGATCAGACTCAGGATTTCACTGCGCTGATGCCCGGCCAGACCAGCGAGGCTGGCGCGAGTCGGCGAACCGCGCTGAAAGTCGCATTGGGAGTTGGCTACGCCGCTGCCGCTGCGCCCATCATGGCGCAAACCGCGATCAAGACATCTTCTGAAGGGCTGCGCACGGGTGAATCCGTTTACGACATGACGGGCTTTTCAGTGCCGTTTTTCTTTGCCATGCCCGAGGGCAAAAAGAACTTGCCGGTGGTGCTGGTTATTCAGGAGATCTTTGGGGTTCATGAACACATTGCCGACATCTGCCGCCGTTTTGCGCATGTCGGCTATTTGGCCATCGCGCCTGAGTTGTTCGCGCGTCAAGGTGACCCAGCTTCGTATACCCAAGTTGCCAAATTGATGGCTGAACTGGTTTCCAAGGTACCCGATGCGCAAGTGATGGGTGATTTGGACGGCGCGGTCAAATGGGCTGGTGAAAATGGTGGTGATCTGAAAAAGGTGGCAATCACTGGCTTTTGCTGGGGTGGGCGCATTACCTGGCTGTATGCCGAGCAGAGCAAAAACGTCAAGGCGGCTGTTGCCTGGTATGGCCGATTGGTTGGGACTGCTTCGGACCTGACCCCCAAGCATCCGCTGGATTTGGCGGCTGGCCTGAAGGCTCCGGTGCTGGGCCTGTATGGTGGGCAAGACAGCGGCATTCCGCTTGTCACCATCAACCAGATGAAAGACGCGCTGGCCGAAGCGGGTGCCAAGGGCAATGCAGCAGCCAAAGCATCTCAATTTGTGGTCTATAAAGACGCTCCGCACGCTTTTCATTCGGACTACCGCCCCAGTTACCGCAAAGACGACGCTGCCGATGCCTTTCAACGTGCGTTGGCCTGGTTCAAGGCGCATGGCGTTGCCTGATTGTTTCTGTCTTTTTCGTGCCGGGTGGGCCTCGGCAAAGCGGGTGAAAAATAAAGCTTGAAAAGACCCTGAATTACCTTTCATTTTGGTCGATGAAATGGCGATGAAGATCGCTCAATCCACCATCGCCATGCAAAGTCAGCACGCCAGCGTGTCTTTGCGCACATCACATACCACAATGCGGGCCTGGGTTGGCAACCAGCGACCTGATTTTGAAGGTCAGCGCCCGGTGCAGCAGGACGCTGCTGCGGTCCGATTGACCTTGTCCCAAGCGGCCAGCAAGCGCTTGCAGAGCCAGCTACCGGCGACCTCAAATGCAGCCACCGCAAAAGCCGATGCGGTGGCGCAGGCCGATGCGGCAGTGCGCAACGACCCGCGCCTGGCCATGCTGATTGACATGGTTGAGTCCATCACCGGACGCAGAATCAGGGTGTTTGATGCCCGTGAATTGCAATCCGGGGCCAGCAATGCCGACCTGCCGGTTCAGCTTGGGGCATCAGGCAGCCAGGCTGCCGCCGCAGCGCAACCGGCAGCCCCGGCGGGCTGGGGCCTTGAGCTTGATAGCCGCCAAACAATCGCCGAGTCTGAAACCACCCAGGTCAGTGCGCAAGGCGTGGTGCAAACCGCTGACGGCCAGCAGATCAGTTTCACCTTGCAACTGGAGATGAGCCGATCATTTGTTCAGGAAAGCAGCATTTCCATCCGCTCAGGCGACGCGGTGCGCAAAGACCCGCTGGTGATCAACTTTGGCGGTGCCGGTGTGGCACTCACAGATACCCAGTTCGCGTTTGATTTGAATGCCGACGGTCAGCAGGAAAACATCGCCTTTGTCGCGGGGGGCAGTGGCTTTCTGGCGCTGGACAAAAATGGCGACGGCAAAATCAACGATGGCAGCGAGCTGTTTGGCCCGCGCAGCGGCGACGGTTTTGCCGACTTGGCCAAATATGACCAGGACGGCAACCAGTGGATCGACGACAACGACGCAGTGTTTAGCCAATTGCGGGTTTGGCAACGTGATGTCAGTGGGCAGGACCACTTGACCAGCCTGGCCCAAAGTGGTGTCGGCGCGCTGTACCTGGGCCGGGTCGCCAGCCCGTTTTCTGTCAACACGGCCAGCAATCAGAGTTTGGGTCTGGTGCGCAGTACCGGCGTTTTTTTGTACGAATCCGGTCAGGCTGGCTCGCTGCAACAGGTTGATTTATAGAGCCCCGCCTGGGCCAGGCACTCAAATCAGGAATCTGGCAAGATGGGCGCATGACTTCAACCGCCCATTCCTTGCCTTCGTCAGTTTCTTTCAAGCAAGATGCCACCATCATTGGTCTGGTCGGTCTGGCGCATGCCGCATCGCACTTTGGTCATTTGCTGCTGCCACTGATGTTTCCGGTGTTCATGGCCGAGTTTGGCCTGAGCTACTCGCAGGTCGGTTTGCTGATGAGCACGTTTTTTGTGGTGTCGGGTCTGGGCCAGGCCTCGGCTGGTTTTGTGGTGGACAAAGTGGGTGCGCGGCCCATGCTGTTTCTGGCCTTGAGCCTGTTTGCCCTGGCCTGTGCTGGTGCCTCGCTGGTGACCGGCTACTACGCACTGTTTGCCGTGGCGGCGCTGGCCGGCTTGGGCAACGCAACCTTTCACCCGGTGGACTTCACCATCCTGAACCAGCGCGTGTCGCCTGCGCGCCTGGGCCACGCTTTCAGTGCGCATGGCTTGACAGGCAATCTGGGGTGGGCCGCAGCACCAGTGTTTTTGGTCGGCATCAGTGCCCTGTACAGTTGGCGCACCGCCTATGTGGCTGCATGCCTGATGTACCTGGGCATTTTGTTGCTGATGGTGTTGCAGCGCGACAAACTACTGACCCATGCTGCCGTGCACCACCCGGACCGCCCGGCCGAGCACAGCATGGCGTTCATGAAGCTGCCAGTGGTGTGGTGGTGTTTTGCCTTCTTTATGCTCTCTTCCATGACGCTGGCGGTGGTGCAGAGTTTTGCCGTGTCGATCCTGAAAGCCATGCACGGCATCAGTTTTGAGACCGCCACCCTGACCATTACCGCTTACATGCTGTGCGGTGCCTTTGGCATGTTTATTGGCGGATTTGTGGCGGCGACCTCCCGCCACAGTGACCGTGTGGTGGCGCTCTCAATGTCGGGTGCGGCGGTGTTGCTGGCGCTGTGCGGCACCGGCCTTTTTGGGGCGACGGTGACCATGGTGGTGCTGGCTGCTACCGGCTTTGCTGTGGGCATTGGC
>DAOSLL010000329.1:0-5077 GCA_035368905.1 Rhodoferax sp. | reverse complement strand
CCAGTTGCAGCCCGCGCACCAGTTGCGGCGCGTATTTGACGGCCAGTTGCTGGTCCACCTTGAGCAGCGGTTCACATTCGGCCCCGTTGACCAGGTAGATCTCGGCTGGGCTCAGCAGCTTGACGTGGGTCGGAAATCCGGCACCGCCAGAGCCGACCACACCGGCTTCGCGGGCCTTGCGGGCGATTTCGTTCACAGCGGTCTCCTGTTGCTGACGGACGGTAAAAACAGGTCCAGGTCGGGCTCTGGCCGACCAATCACTTTTTCGCTGACCAGGCCGCCCAGGTGCTCAGCGGTTTGCCGACCGACATCAATGGCGGCACGGCAGGAACCAATGTCGCCTTCCACCACCAGCGTGATCAGGCCAGGGCGGGTGGTGATCTGGCTGGCCAGGCGTACGCTGGCAGACTTGAGCATGGCATCAGCGCAAACGATGCCGGCCAGCAAGCCCCGGACCTCCAGAAAACCATAGGCGTTGTTCATGTCAGTACACCAGCGGCTGCGCCGCAATGTCGGCCACGGTGCGGGCAAACGCATCGCAGGCGGCGCGACAGGCGGCCTGCGAGCCTTGCAGGTAGGCACCTGAATAATTGGTCGGCGACGGTGGGCGCACATAGGCTGCCAGCCGCACCTCGGCCGCCTTCAGGGCGGCATCCAGGCCGACTGCGGCTTCGAGCGGTGGCGCCACCAGGTAAGCCAGCGAATCGCCTTCGCGGACACCCGCCACCTCTGCCAGATAGGACCCGCAGCGGGTCACCACATGGGCCAGAAAGGCGACGGTGTGCGCGTCGTTGGCCCACTGAAAGGCAGCGCCGTCGCGCACTGCGTTGAGCGCGGCATCCAGCCCTGAGCGCACTTCAGCGGGGGAGGGCCCGGCCAGCATCAGGATCACTTCGCCCGCCGTGCTCGATGGTCCGTGTCTGGCCCCGGCATACAACGAGCTGCCGAACACCACCCGCACATTGGCCTGCTTGGTCGCTTCGTCGGCTGCGATGTAGGCCACATCGTCCGAATCGGCAGTGAACACCCCGAGGCTGAAAATGCTGTCATCGAGCTTGAGTTCGGCCTTGAAATCTGCCTGCAGCGACGAGATCAGCCGCACTGCACAAACCGATACCGGGATTTTTTCAAAGGTGGACATGGTTGATTTCAGGGTTGAGTCAAGGGGCGGGTTGTGCGCGGCATTCCACCATAGCTTGATGGTGACTTATGCCACCATCCCTTATGGGATAAGCGCTGACAGCTATTGAATTGATATCGACCAGTTCAGCTACGCGATAGCAGATTTGGGGTCGGATCCCAATTCGGCCAGGTGCGCTCAAAGCTGCGGGTGGTGTAACTCCGAATTGGGCTCTGACCTCTGCGCCAAGTTCTGGCATGCGGTAGCAGATTTGGGGTCGGATCCCAATTCGCTCAGGTGCGCTCATTGCTGCGGGTGGTGCATCTGCGAATTGGGCTCTGACCCCAATTCTGCGGGCCATTGCTGCGGGGTGTTCCTGCGGTTTGGCTTGATAGTGATTTTCGCCTCTAGCGCTTATAGGGTATGCGCTAGAAGCTACTAAAGTAATAGTAAATAACTTTCCCGCGCCCCACCGCTCGCCCATTTGCCCGCGTCGCCGGATGCTCCTGCTTCGCCTTTGTGGCAGCACTTTGATGGTCACTTTGTCACTGCGCTTGCTGATGCCTGCCTGATGCGAGGTCTCGGCATGGCCCGCAGAATTGGGGTCTGAGCCCAATTCGGGGATGGGTTCGTGACGAATTGAAAACTGCCGGGCCGAATTGGGATCCGACCCCAAATCTGCTGCTGCGTTCGTGGCATTCGCGCTGTTGGGCAGGCAGGTCTGGCTTGTCCATTGCCGCTTGCTATTGGCGCGGTTGGGCAGGCAGACTGCGACTGACGGCAATTGGATGATGCTCATCGTCGGGGGCCGGTTCCAAGCCATCAGGCGTTGCCGCCCGCCATTTTTTTGCCTAAAGCGATGCCGCTGCACTGCTCTTTGAGCATGCGCTCAGCCAGTTCGGCAATCACGGCGGCGGCTTCAATCGGCGGTGTGCCGCCCCGGTGGATGTTGGAAATGCAGGTGCGTTCAGCTTCCACCGTCTGGCTGGTGGGCTGATAGACCATGTAACACGACAGGCTCTCGGACTGCCCCAGGCCGGGGCGCTCGCCAATCAGCAGGATCACCACCTTGGCCTGCAGCAGCTCACCAATCTGGTCTTCCACCTTGACGCGACCAAAGCGCACAAACAGCGGCGTGCCAGCTTTCATCTGCAGCGACTCCAGCCCGCGAATCAGTGGCGGCACGATGTCGTCAAAATTGGCGGTGGTGGCTTCGGTCGATAGGCCGTCCGAGATCAGCAACTGAACGTCGGGGGCCTTGATGCACTGGGTTTTGACGATCTCCAGCCCCTTGGCGCTGAGCACCCGGCCCAGGTCGGGGCGGGTCAGGTACTGGCCTTTTTCATTGATTTCGGTCTGCACCTCCAGCAAACCTGCGTGTTGCACCCACTCAAACGGGATTTCGCTCAGCACGGTTTCTTTGGAACGCGAATGGTCGGCCAGAAAGCGCAGCAGCGACTGGGTGCGCGGGCGCGGGCCAGTGCGTCCGGCGCAGACGCGGGCGCGGGTGCTGCGGCGCAGTTCGGTCAACACATCGGCGCTTTTGGTGTCCGTCACGCCGATCCAGGTGCGCGCTTCGTCGCTGCCCAGGTCGGGCAATTCCCCTGCCACCGGGGTCTCGGCAGGGCTTGATGGCATGGGGGCTTGTTCCAGTTCGCGCATCACGGCACGGACAATGTCGGCAATCTGGGCTTCGTTCATGGTGCGCTCCGATCAGAAAAACAGCGAGGGGTCACCGGCGGAGCGGGTCAGCTTGCCGTTTGACATCAGGCCACGCGCTTCCAGCCAGTGTTCAAATTCCGGCGCTGGCCGCAGGCCTAGCGTCTGGCGCACCGTGGCGATGTCATGGAACGAACAGGTCTGGTAATTGAGCATGATGTCGTCGCCCATCGGCATGGCAATGACAAAGTTGCAGCCGGCGCTGGCCAGCAGCATCACCAGGCTTTCGTTTGAATTCTGGTCGGCATCGGCATGGTTGGTGTAACAGCAGTCGCAGCCCATCGAAATGCCCGATAGCTTGCCCATGAAGTGGTCTTCCAGCGCGGCGCGCAGGATTTCGCGGCTGTTGTAAAGGTACTCGGGGCCGATAAAGCCGACCACGGTGTTGACGATGAAGGGCGAGTAGTGCCGCGCCAGACCGTAGTTGCGCGCTTCCATGGTGACCTGGTCGGCACCAAAGTGGGCGTTGGCCGACAACGCCGAGCCCTGGCCGGTCTCGAAATACAGGCAGTTGCCACCGGCCACGCGTGAATAATGCCGCCCGACATCGGCTGCCTCGTCGAGCATGGCAAGCGTGATGCCAAATTCTTTCAAGCCTTTTTCGCTGCCGCAAATGCTCTGGAACAGCAGGCCAATCGGCGCGCCCTTGCGCACCGCTTCCATTTGCGTGCTGATGTGCGCCAACACGCAGCCCTGGGTTGGAATCTGGTGCTTCTCGATCACCTCATCAACCTGATGCAGGATGCGGGTGACCGATTCGACGTTGTCGGTGACCGGGTTGACCCCGATCAGCGCGTCGCCCGAGCCATACGACAGGCCCTCGTAAATTTGTGCCGAGATGCTGCGAATGTCGTCGCGCGTGTCGTTGGGCTGCAGTCGGCTGCTGAAACGACCGGGCAGACCCATGGTGGTGTTGGCCTTGGTCACCACCGGCAGCAGCTTGGCCCCGTAGATCAAGTCGCCGTTCGAGCAGATTTTGGCCACGGCCGCCACCATTTCCGAAGTGAGCCCCTTGCGCAACACTTCCAGCTCCTCGGGCGAGGCCGTGTCGCCCAGCAGGTATTCGCGCAGCTCGCTCACGCTCCAGTGCTGAATGCGCTGGTAAACCGCTTCATTCACGTTGTCCTGAATCAGCCGCGTCACGCAGTCGTCCTCATACGGCACCACGGGGTTGTTGCGCAAGTCAGACAGCAGCAGTTCTGCCAGCACCTGCTTGGCCGCCACGCGTTCACGCGCGTCCTGCGCGGCAATGCCAGCCAGCCGGTCGCCAGAGCGGGCCTCGTTGGCCTTGGCCAGCACGTCCTTGACCCCCTTGAAGGTGTAGCCGTGTCCAAACAAACGGGTTGAGAGCATCATGTTGGGTTGTCCTTCAATAGCGAAACTGATTGGCAATGGGTTCTGGCCTGCGAATGCGCGAAGTAGTCCATGGCAGCGACAGGTCGCGCCGGGAAGTGGCGAGCTTTGCAGAAAATGGCTGGCGCGATGAAGTTCAAGCTGGCTTGCTCAGGTGGCCGCGCCCGAGCGGGCCGACGCGGCCGCGTCGGGCTGCAAACCAGCCTGGTGGTATGGCCGCGCCCTGCCTGCCGCAGCAAGCTGCGACGCTCGACAACGCGCGCCACCGAGCGTCTGTGGTGCTGGCGGGCGAAAAAGGCCCCCAGGTGCGGTTCAAACGGCTGCGTCGCGCTGTGACCCGCCGGCGCAACCCCGATGAAACAAAATAAGTAAATGCTCATAAGCTCTGGTAGATGAAAACAATCAGTCAACTGAGGCATCTGGGGTCATGCCGCCTGGGGAAAGGCGAGCGACTTGACGGTGATCGGAATCGTGCCGCCGCTGAAGTAGCTCTTGCCAATGTCCAGGTAGTCGCCAGCGCGGGTGTGGACCTCATCGATGATCAGCAGTTCGCGCCCAGGCACCAGGCGAAACAACTCCATGCCAAGCGCCTTGCCGACATCCTGCGAAGTCACCGCCACCAGCGGGTGGGTACTGCCGGGGTGTGCCCGGGCGAAACTTTGCAACTCAAGTGCGGCCTGCCAGACCGTCTGGCAGGTGACCGGAATGTCGTCCGGCAGCGCCAGCGCGTACAGGTCACCGACCGCGTCAAGGTCATGGCCTTTGACGGCCTGTTGCCAGGCCTTGTTGAGCGCACCGGGTCGAAACTCGCGCCAGCGCAGGTGCGGGTGCAGCACCGGCAGATTGCGCAGCGCAATGCCCTGGTACTTGTTCCAGACCGTGCTG
>DAOSLL010000328.1:0-5078 GCA_035368905.1 Rhodoferax sp. | reverse complement strand
GGCATCGCGCAGCTCGGTCAGGTCCTGTTCGGTGAACACGTTGCCACTTTCGCGCAACATGCGTGAAGGCGGAATCGATCCAATACCCATCAACAAGGCAGACAAGTCGCCGAAACGCGCCATGGCCTGATGGCACAAGGGGTCCGCTTGCAGGGCACTCTTGGCCGCCGGCGTGGCAACGACCCCTGGCGCCAGCATGAACACCGGTTCAGCCTTGGCAAGCTGGGCCAGCCTTTCAGTCAACCGGGTGGCCGAATGCTGGGCCTTCGGCAAACCCACGCCGCCGAGCACCTGGACGATGCTTTTGGTCTCGCCCGGGCTCATCGGACGCATGGCATTGACCGCTGCCAGCAGGGTTGAACTCCAAGAGGACACCCCAACCACGGACAGGGTTGGCACGATCAGTTCAAGGTAGCTGGCCACGCTGGAGGCCAGCGCCCGTGTCATCAGTTCGTCATCGGTCTGCGCGGCCTCTGTGGCCTCGACGACGATAACCTCGTCGAGGCCATAGCGCTGCTCAAGCTGCTGTTCGATGTCGGCGTGCACCCCTTCAGGAATGTGCACTGTGGTTTTAACGATTCCAAGGCCCGGAGCCTGCTTGAGTAAACGCGATACCCGGGCCTGCGACAGCCCGAGCTGTTCGGCGATCTGCACCTGCCCCATGGCGCGTTCGTGATACATGCTCGCCACCCGCGTCGTGAGGCGCAGCAGGTCATGGGATGCAAAGCGCGGTGAAGGCATGTCGGTGTTGGTTTTCTGGGACTAGCCGAGTATTCTCGCTCAATAGCATCCTTGGCAAAGGCATTGGCAAGAAGTGCGCCGCGCCACTCCTGATGCTTATTTTTGGGCCTCTGCGCGCATCTGGTAGGCCATGCGCTGCTGCATCCGCTGTTGAAACTGATCCACCACCACGGCGGCGATGATGACCAGTCCTTTGATCACGGTCTGCCAGAATGCACTGACACCCATCATGACCAGGCCATCTGACAGGATACCGATGACAAATGCGCCGATGATGGTGCCGCCAATCTTGCCGCGACCACCGGTCATGGACGTGCCGCCAAGAACGGCTGCGGCGATGGCGTTGAGTTCGAAGGTCTCGCCGGTCATGGGGTGCGAGGCCACCAGCTGCGAAGAGATGATCAGGCCGACAATGGAGGCACAGAAACCCGAAAACATGTAGACAAAAAATTTGATCCTGTTGACCCTCACCCCGGAGAGCATGGCCGCCCGCTCATTGCCGCCAACGGCGTAAATGTGGCGCCCCAACGGCGTGCGGGCGCCCAGATAGGCGGCTCCCAGACCCATCACCACCAGCAGCCAGATGACCAGGGGTACACCCGCCAGACTCAAGGTGCCGATCAAGGGGAAACCGGTTGTGCCATGTTCGGCACTGCCTTCGAGGTTGGGAAAGGTCGAGCCATCCGACGACAGCAGCGCAATGCCGCGGGCCACGTACAGCGTGCCCAGCGTGGCAATGAAAGGCGCAACATTCAGCTGCGTGATCAGAAAGCCGTTGATCGCACCAACAATCAACCCGACCATCAGTGCGATACCGACGATTTCAAGCACATTGAAATAGATCACGTAGTCACCAATCGTCAAGCCATGAAGGATCAGGCCACCGGCGACCATGCCGGTCAGCCCAACCGTCGAACCCACCGACAGGTCGATGCCACCACTGACGATGACATAGGTCATTCCAATGGCCAGGAAGGCGTTGAGCGCAACATGCTTTGACATGATCAGCGCATTGGCTGCGCTCAAGAAATTCGGCGCCATGACTGCGAAAAAACCTGCCACAAGAAACAGTGCAATGAAAGTGCGCAGGCGCAAGACCAAAAGCAGGGCGTTGTCGCCCGTCGTGGTGGACGCGGAGCGAAGTGAGGAAACGGCTGAAGTGGACATGATGGATTGAATTAAAGAAGGGGTGGAAGTCCTATGCCGCCAGCAGCACCTGACTGTTTGAAGCCAGGACCACCGCGTCTTGGGTAGCCTCATTGGGTCCGAACTGAGCCGCCAATTGGCCGTGGGACATCACCACGATGCGGTCCGAAAGCGCCATGACTTCTTCGAGATCCGAGGTCACAAACAGGATCCCAAGGCCGGTTTTGGCAAGGTCACGCATGACTTTGAAAACCTCAGCCTTGGCGCCAATGTCAATGCCACGGCTTGGCTCATCCATCAGCAGCACCTTGGGGTCAGTCATCAAGGCCCGGCCGATGACCACTTTCTGTTGGTTTCCGCCAGACAAGGAACCAATTTCCAGGCTGGGGTTGTTCGTCTTGATCGACAGCGACTTGACGAACTTGCCTGCCGCCGAGCTTTCCACCTCGGGGCTCAGATAGCCCAGCGTCACCAGCCGCCACAGGCTCGCCAAAGTGAGGTTTTCCAGAATCGACATCGAGTGCACCAACCCGTCCGTCTTGCGGTCTTCCGGAATCAACGCCAGTCCGGCATCAATGCAGGAGGTCACGTTACTGCCGATCAGTTCCTTGCCAAGCAGTTTGACGCTGCCCGTCGCGCGGTCAGGGTGACACCGTAAATGCATTCAAACAACTCGGTTCGGCCAGCACCCATCAAGCCATAAATTCCGACGATTTCACCGGCTCTCAGCGACAGGCTCATGTCGTCGACCAGGTAGCCCGGCGCGCCCAGCCGAGGCAAGCAAACGTGATTGACCTCGAGCACGGTTTCCCCGAGCCGATTGTCACCCGCACGGGCGAAATTCTTGGTGTTGGAGCCAACCATTTGCCTGACGATCCACGTCAGATCAACGTCTTTCATCTTGGCCGAACCAGTGACACAACCATCGCGCAACACGGTGATGTAATCACCGATTCGAATCAGTTCTTCGAGACGGTGGGAAATGTAGACGATGGCCACACCACGCGACTTGAGGTCGTTGATGACGCGGAAGAGAATTTCAACTTCGGGGGCACTTAGCGCCGAAGTCGGCTCGTCGAGGATCAGAATGCGGGCGTTTTGCCCGATGGCTTTGGCAATTTCAATGATCTGCTGTTCGCCGATACGGAGTTCGCCGACCAGCAGATTGGGATCAAGATGGTGCTCCAGTTCGCCCAGCAGTTGCTCTGCTTTTTTGGCCTGCGCCTCGCTGTCGATCGCATACATCCTGGAGCTGATTTCACGCCCGATGAACATGTTCTCTGCGATGGTCAGATTGGGAAAGAGATTCAGTTCCTGGAACACAATGCCGATACCGTGCTGGCGAGCCACCTCGGTGCTACCGAGTTGTACCGCCTTGCCGTCGAGCCAGATCTGACCTTCACTTGGTGACTCCACACCGGCGATGACTTTCATCATGGTGGATTTTCCGGCGCCGTTCTCACCCACGAGCACATTCACCGCGCCGGCGTAAAGCTCGAAATCTACCGCCTTGAGGGCCATGGTGCCGGGGTAGACCTTGCTCACGCCTTCGAGCTTCAGGACCACGGGGTGCGACTGCGGGGATGTCAGCGGTTTCATTTTCCAAGCACCTTGAATGCGGTCACGGTGACCAATGGCACATCGGAGGCGTTGTCTGTGGTAAACACACCAAGCACCTCCACGCTCTTGCCCTTGAGGTTGGCACGATCAACCGATTTCAGGGCTGATTCATAGGCGCGGTCATTGAGGGCATTCGCCAGTTGAGCGAAATCGATCTGGTTGGTGTATGAAGTAAAGGACACAAACGGCAGGATGTCGCGCAAAGTCGTGCCTTTGACGATGGGGCCCATCTGCAATTGCACGTCGGCCCGACCGTCGCCATCGACATCGATGTCGGCTGTGCCAGCCCTGACTTCGGTATCGGCGTCGACAATTTTTCCGCTGATTCTGGCCGCCAGATTCCAGGGTGCGCCCTCGCCTTTTTCACGGTGACCGTGTTTAACGCCAGCCGCGTCAAGATTGGCGTCCATGGCTTTCTTCAGCTCACGGAAATCGACGGCCAACTGGTTGATGGCTGGCAGAACCTTGGGCTCCCACATGCCACGAACCTCTGCCGCTGCATCAAAGGACGAGGTCGCGTTGCTGCCTGCCGCTGCAACTTGCTTGAGTTTGTCTTGCTCGGACTTGCGCTCGATCTTGCAGCCAGTCAGCATCAGACAGACGGCACACAGAACCACTGCTTGTTGAATCACTCTGTTATTTTTGGGCGTGCCCATGGACTTATTCCTGAGGTTGCCACTCATGCCGAGCGGTCAGCGCGTAAATTCAGGTCGTCGAGAACAAACGCTCAACGACCTGAGGGGACTTACTTGGCCAAAGTGAAGGTTTCCAGCTTGGCCGCATTTTTGCTATTGATCAAGATGCAATCCATCAACTGCTTTTCTGGCTGTCCAGTACTGCCGGTCTTGAGGAACTTGTCGGCCTGCTCGACTGCCAACTGGGCCTGACGGTACGCCGGTTGCAAGACCGTGGCCTTGATGCCGCCCTTTTTGATTGAGTCGCGCACATCATTGCTGCCGTCAAAGCCAACCACGATCACGTCGGTGCGTTTGGCAGCCACCAGGGCTGCCCACGCGCCCATTGCCATGGTGTCATTGCCAGAGATCACGCCCTTGATGTCAGAGTTGGCCTGCAAAATACTTTCCATCAGCTTGAAGGCTTCTGGCTGACTCCAATTGGCGGATTGACGAGCCACCATTTTCATGTCGGGGTATTTGTCGATCACATCGTGGTAACCCTTGGAGCGCACGCCAGCATTGGTGTCGGATTCACGGCCAACCAGCTCAACATATTTGCCTTTTTCTTTCATCAGCTTGACAAACTCCTCCGCACCCAGTTGGGCACCCTGGTAGTTGTTCGAGACGATCTGCGAGATGGCGATGCCAGTCGCATTGATTTCGCGGTCGATCAGGAACGAGGGAATACCTGCGTCCTTGGCCTTTTTCACTGCAGCGACTGTGGCTTCGGAGCCAGCGTTGTCCAGAATGATGGCTTTGGCTTTGCGGGCAATCGCGGTGTCGAACAGTTCGTTTTGCTTGTTGGCGTTGTCGTCATGCACCAGCGAAATCGTGTCGTAGCCAAGTTCCTTGGCCCGCGCTTGTGCGCCCAGGGCCTCGGCCTTGAAGAACGGG
>DAOSLL010000327.1:0-5078 GCA_035368905.1 Rhodoferax sp. | reverse complement strand
ACCAGTCGCTCGCTGGACGCGCTGGCGGAACATCAGGGGGCCGACATTGCCACCGGATGTTCCGCCAGCGCGTCCAGTGAGCGACTGGTTTGCCGGCCGTTGCGGGCAACTTCGGTCATGCCTTTCTTGTGCGCATCGAGCTCTTCGAGCACGATCATCGGCAGAAAAATGTCATGCTCTTCAAACCGGAACAGGCAGGTCGGGTCATGCAGCAACACATTAGTGTCAAGGACAAACAGCTTGCCCGGGCCCCGGGTTTGACGGGATTTGGATTTGACTCGCGGCAGTGCCTTTGCCACAGACTGTTGTGGTGCCACCGTCATCTGCTCAGCCGTAGCGCTCTGCGATAAAGGCAATGTGACCGTGGCAATCAAAGGCGGGGTCGCTGCCGAGAGGGCAGCGGGTGTGGCCGGCGCGGCAGCGGGTGTTTGGACCCGGTCGGCCCTGGTTTTGGATTTCGCCAGCGGTGCATCAAGGTCTTTCAGAGACAACAAGGCGGCGCGTTTGCTCGGCGGTGAAGGCAGTGGCATGAGAGCTCCCAGAAATGGGGTGAAAAATCGCTGGTCAGAAAAAAAACAGCCGCCATGTCACCAGGGCGGCTGTTTCGAAACAAGAACCTGAGTCGTCAACAAGGTGCAAAGATTGTGCGTGAGCCTCAAAGGCGCTCGGGCAGACTGCGCCGCCACACCACTCAGGAGAGGGTCGAAAATAAGCAACGCGTTTGGCCGAAGGATTTGGGTTGCAATGCCAGACGCAAAACGCAACGAGCCACACTGGCGATATGCAACGGCGCAGTGCGCCCGAGCCCGACAGGCCAAATGGCGAAGTGATTGAAGACCATGTCCTTGCTGCTGGTTAACGTGAAATAGCAGTCATGTCCGGGGGGGGATACAGAGTGCATGAAAGTTGGACCCCATGACCGAGGTCGGGGTCAGGCCAAGACTGCTGACTTCTTGAGTTCCTTGACAGACTCGAGTACCTCATCGACATGACCAGGGACTTTCAAGCCGCGCCATTCATCTTTGAGGCAGCCATCGGCACCAATCAGGAAGGTGCTGCGCTCAATGCCCTTGACCTTCTTGCCGTACATGATCTTGTTTTTTACCACGCCAAACATATGACACATTTTTTCTTCGGTGTCGGCGATCAGCTCGAACGGCAACTCAAGCTTTTGCTTGAACTCGTCGTGTGAGCGCATGTTGTCGCGGGAAACGCCAAAAACCGTTGCACCGGCTTTCACAAATTCTTTGTACTTGTCGCGAAACTCCATCGCTTCGGTGGTACAACCCGGCGTGTTGTCCTTGGGGTAAAAATACAAAACGACGATACGGCCCAAGTGAGAAGTGTTGGTGACTCTAACGCCTCCTGTGGCATTAGACTCGAATTCAGGAATGGGTTTATTGACAACAATCGCCATGTTTCTTCAATCTCGTGTGACGGGATACGTCGATCGCTCAAGTCGTGGACGCTATCCTGGGTAAGCGCCTGCGCCCTCGACTGCAAGCCCGGGATTTTACTGCATCAGCAAGGCCACAGCTATGCAACGGCCTTCGCTTGCCAAAATGTTGTAAGTTCGGCAAGCTGCGTGGGTGTCCATGGTTTCCATGCCAATTTGCCGTTCGATCAGCGAGCACGATAGCCTGGGTGCGACAAAACGCAAACGCGGCCCGCTGCCGAAAATCACCAGCTCGGTTTGCATTTGTGCCAACTGTTCAAAGTGGGCGGGTGTCAGGTCTTCAAAGCGTTCGCAATGCCAATCCAGCCGTTCGCCACGCGAGCCAAGGATCACGCTGTGGGTCAGTTTGGTGGCACCGACCTGAATCCAGCCCGGGCCGTAACTGTGGATCGATTGCACACTGATGATATCGGGCTGGTATTTCATGGCAATTCGGTGGTGGGTGGGTGTTTTAGACGGGCGTCGCCAGAGCGCAACAGGCAAAAAAAACTGTGTTCAAATTATAGTTTTTGCCAATTGCAGCCATTGCTGGAGGGATTTTGAAGACCATACGCAAATCAGCCAAACTGTCCAACGTGCTTTACGACATCCGTGGGCCGATCATGGACGCGGCACGCCAGATGGAGGACGAGGGCCAAAAGATCATCAAGCTCAATCTGGGCAATCTGGCGGTGTTTGGCTTTGACGCGCCTGAAGAAATTCAGCAAGACATGATTCGCAACTTGCCCAACTCGGCGGGCTACTCTGACAGCAAGGGTATTTTCGCAGCGCGCAAGGCGGTGATGCATGAGACCCAGAAGCAAGGCGTGCCGGGTGTCACGCTTGACGACATCTATCTGGGCAATGGTGCCAGCGAGCTCATCACCATGGCCACCAATGCGCTGCTCGATAACGGCGACGAACTGCTGCTGCCCATGCCCGACTACCCGCTGTGGACGGCATCGGTCAGCCTGTCAGGCGGCACGCCGGTGCATTACCTGTGTGACGAGGGCAATGGCTGGATGCCCGACCTGGCCGACATCCGTTCCAAAGTCAGCCCGCGCACCAAAGGCATCGTGGTGATCAATCCGAATAACCCGACCGGCGTGCTGTATTCGGTCGAGTTGCTTCAGGGCATCGTCAGCATTGCGCGGGAATTTGGCTTGGTGATCCTCGCCGATGAGGTCTATGACAAAGTGTTGTATGACGGTGCCAAACACACTGCCCTGGCCTGCCTGTCGAGTGATGTGTTGACACTGACCTTCAACTCGCTGTCGAAAAGCTACCGTTCCTGTGGTTACCGGGCCGGCTGGATGGTGGTCTCGGGCGACAAGAAGTCGGCAGTTGACTACATCGAAGGCCTGAACATGCTCTCTAACATGAAGCTGTGCTCCAACGTGCCAGGACAGTGGGCGATTCAGACCGCTCTGGGAGGCTACCAGAGCATCAACGACCTGACCTGTGCAGGCGGACGCTTGCGCCGCCAGCGTGATCTGGCTTATGAACTGATCACCGCGATACCGGGGGTGAGCTGCGTCATGCCACAGGCCGCGCTGTACATTTTCCCCAAGCTCGACCCGATCATTTACCCCATCACCGATGATCGCCAGTTCTTTCTGGAGTTGCTGCGCGAAACCCGCGTCATGCTGGTGCAGGGCAGCGGCTTCAACTGGCCGCAGCCGGACCATTTCCGCATTGTGTTTTTGCCGCATGAAGACGATTTGCGTGAGGCCATTGGCCGCATTGCCAGGTTTCTGGAAAGTTACCGAAAGCGCCGCAGCAACTGATTCAATATTAATTTGATAGCTGCTTGCGCATACGCAGCAAGGGCTACAAGCCTGTTTAACCAAATATCTCCAAATGATGAAACCAATTCAAGTCGGCCTGCTGGGCATCGGTGTGGTGGGCTCTGGGACGTTCAATGTGCTGGCACGCAACCAGCAGGAAATCATGCGCCGCGCTGGCCGTGGCATTGAGATCACCATGGTGGCTGACCTCAATGTCGAGCGGGCACAAAGCCTGGTCGGGCCGAATGTGCAAGTCGTCAGCGACGCGCGCGCCGTCATTGCCAACCCTGACATTGACATTGTGATCGAGCTGATTGGCGGCTACGGCATTGCCAGGACGCTGGTGATGGAAGCCATTGCGGCAGGCAAACACGTGGTGACCGCCAACAAGGCGCTGCTGGCGGTGCATGGCACCGAGATTTTTGCCGCCGCATCGGCCAAGGGCGTGATGGTGGCTTTTGAGGCGGCAGTGGCCGGTGGCATACCGATCATCAAGGCGCTGCGTGAGGGCCTGACCGCCAACCGCATCCAGTGGATTGCGGGCATCATCAACGGCACCACCAACTTCATCCTGAGTGAAATGCGCGACAGGGGAATAGATTTCGCCGTGGCGCTCAAAGCAGCGCAGCGGCTGGGTTATGCCGAAGCCGACCCGACCTTTGACATCGAAGGGGTTGATGCCGCCCACAAGGCCACCATCATGAGCGCGATTGCCTTTGGCATCCCGGTGCAATTTGACAAGGCCTACGTGGAAGGCATCACCAAACTTGGCGCGGCCGACATCAGGTACGCCGAACAGCCCGGCTACCGCATCAAGCTGCTTGGCATCACCAAACGTCGGGCAGGCGACGTCAAGGGCACGCGTGAAGGCATCGAGCTGCGCGTGCACCCTTGCCTGATCCCGGCCAAGCGCCTGATTGCCAATGTCGAAGGTGCCATGAATGCGGTGGTGGTGCAGGGCGACGCGGTTGGCACCACGCTGTATTACGGCAAAGGGGCCGGCTCCGAGCCGACCGCCAGTGCCGTGATAGCCGATCTGGTTGATATCACCCGGCTGCACACCGCCGATGCCGCACACCGCGTGCCGCACCTGGCATTTCAGCCCAACGCCATGAGCCAACTGGTGGTGCTGCCGATGAGCGAAGTGGTCACCAGCTATTACCTGCGCCTGCGGGTGGCCGATGAAACCGGCGTGCTGGCCAAAGTTACCGGTATTTTGGCAACGGCTGGCATCAGCATTGATGCCGTGCTGCAGCGCCAGGCCGATGAGATCAGCGGTGAATCCAGCGTTGCCGGGCAGCCGGTGGTCGCTCAGACCGACGTGATCATCCTGACGCACGACTGCATGGAAGCCAGCATGAACGCCGCCATCGCGCTGATGCAGGCGCTGCCCACGGTGCTGGAGCCAATTACCCGCATCCGCAAGGAAGAGCTGGCCTGATACGCCCAGCTATTCTGGCCAGACCAGGTGAAAAAAAGGTGCTTGCATGAATGCTGTGTGGCAGGTTCAAGCGGCGAAAAGTCGCTTCGGCGACATGATTAAGACCAGTCGCCCGCCGGTCATCGCACGTCATGGCCGTGCTGTGGCGCAGGTGCTGGCAACCCGGCCGGGCGAGCGGGCAGCTTCAGCCGCGCCACCCGATGCTTTCGAGGCTTTTGTCGCCTGTCTGCAATCCGCGCCGCGTGCTGACCGGCGTGCAGTGCCGCTGCGCCGCAGCCGCAAGTTGGCGCTGGCACTGGGCTAAGCCATGCAGTGGTTGCCAGACACCGGTGTGGTCTTCGGACTGACACGAAAAGCGCCAGATGCGCAGGTGTTGCAACGGTTCGGCAGCAGCGCCGTTTTGGCCGTTTTGGCC
>DAOSLL010000326.1:691-5089 GCA_035368905.1 Rhodoferax sp. | reverse complement strand
GCAGGTCAGCACCCAGGTGGCAATGGCCGAACTGCTGATGAGCGGCTGCACCACCAGCAGCGACCACCTCTACATTTACCCCAACGGCGTGCGACTGGATGACAGCATTGAGGCCGCGCAGCAGATCGGCATGCGTTTTGTCGCCACCAGAGGCAGCATGAGCGTGGGCATAAGCCAGGGTGGCCTGCCACCGGACAGCGTGGTGGAAACCGAAGATCTGATCCTGAAAGACACGCAGCGGCTAATCGAAACCTGGCACGACAGCCGCCACGGGGCCATGGTGAACGTGGCGGTTGCGCCCTGTTCGCCATTCAGCGTCAGCCGCGACCTGATGCGCGAATCGGCCGCATTGGCCCGAAAGTACCGGGTGCGCCTGCACACTCATCTGGCCGAAAACGACCATGACCTGGCCTACTCGCAGGAAAAATTCAACTGCACGCCGGCCCAGTATGCCCAGGACCTGGGCTGGCTTGGGCCCGACGTGTGGCACGCCCACTGTGTGCGGCTCGACGATGTCGGCATCCATCTGTTTGCCGCCAGCCGCACCGGCGTGGCACATTGCCCGTGCAGCAACATGCGACTGGCCTCGGGCATTGCGCCAGTTCGCAAAATGCTCGATGCGGGTGTGCCGGTCGGGCTGGGGGTCGATGGCAGCGCCAGCAACGACGCTGCCCACCTGGTCCATGAGGCTCGCCAGGCGCTGCTGCTGGCCCGCGTTGGCCGCGCCATGCGGGCAGCAGAAACCCGCAGTGACAGCCAGGGACGGCAGCGAAGCTTTTTTGGTTGCGACCTGGGACCAGCCGAAATGACCGCCCGCGATGCGCTGACGATGGCAACCCGTGGCGGTGCCCAGGTATTGGGGCGCAGCGACATTGGCCACCTGGCACCGGGCATGTGTGCCGACCTGGCCTTGTTTGACCTGAACACGCTGGCCTTTGCCGGTGGCGCGGTGCATGACCCTGTCGGTGCGGTGCTGCTGTGCGCCAGCCCGCAAGCGGCTTACACCATCGTCAATGGCCGGGTACTGGTGCGCCAAGCACAGCTCACCACGCTGGAACTGGGGCCGCTGATTGAGCGACATAACAAGCTGGCGATGCAACTGGCGAGAGTTTGAGCGTCCGGGGTCAATTTTCAGAAGTTCTGGCCAAGAACGCTCAATGGCGCAGTCAGCTACCCGCCAACGGGTCTTTTGGGCCAACAATGACCCCGATGATTGGCAGCGCTTCCTCAAACTCAGCCGCTGACAGCGTGAAGGAAACTTCAGCACGTTTTTGATCTGGTCTTGCAATTGCGCAGTCGGTGCGCAATAGCCGCGAGGGCTTTGCCATCGGATAACACCAGGGATCAAACCCAGCGCACCAGTGCCTACGCGGTTGCTGTGGCATCGCTTGGCGTAAAGCAGCTCAAACCGGCTGATTTGGCTGCCTCAAGATGCCCGGTTTGGGCGCGCAGCCATTGCAATGATGGCTTGATTGATCGGCTCTGCCGGTATTGGGGTTCCCAAGACCCTTGCAGCCGGTGCGATGGGGAAAGATACTGTCAGTGTCGGCAAGGCAGGCGTTTTTGGCCTGATCCGGGATCATCCAACCTCGAAGCTAAACTGCGGCCCGCTTGCGGGTCGTCTGGGTTGAGCGATCATTTATACGCGTCGTTTGCTCGGTAAGCGCGAGCAGCCCTAGCAACGCTTGGTTCACAGCAGCGCCTGTTGAAAACGATTTGGCAACTTTATCGTCCAGAAAAACAAGATTGGTCCCTTTCGCTACCCGCGCGAAGTATTTGCCTCACACACCCTTAACCAAGTCTTCACGCCGATATTCATCGCGCATGTCATCTTTGGTTTTGCTCACATATACCTCGTTCATTTCGAGTTGCGTTACGGGCACTGATGATTCGGATAGCTCGCCCTTGCCCGGAGTGAACAACTGCCAAAAGCTGTCCAAATTGCGAGAAACCGAAAGTCAGTAGCCGCTGCTCACCCACCGAGTGGTCAGGGTCGGCAAAAGTGTACGCCAGCGCGTCTGAAAACACTGACGCGGCCTCTTCCAACGAAACACCATGCTTGCGCCAATTTTTTCTGCCAGCCCACACTGCATTGCTGACGCGTTGGGCAAATGCAACAGCTTGTGCGGCTTGGAGCGTCACCAGGCAGACGGCAATCCTGTGTCAGCATGTTGGGCCAGCAACCTCCAACGTTTTCAGCCACTTTGCGTGGCCTGCACTGTCCCGCTGCCGACACCGGCGACCGTGTGAAAAGTTTATGCAAGAAACGGCTCCAGCCCTTTTGGGTATTGCGTGAGCAGCTATTACTTTTGAATATTTCTGAAAACGCACTGATAGCAGGCCCGAGCGTTTTCTATGGGATGCGCCAGCGCGGGCTCAAGGCTTGCTCTGGGCCTGGGCTTCAAAGCCAGCGAACTGAACACCCCGGTCAACAGCTATTCGTGCCACTGGCGCATGCGCCTGCAGCAAGCGCGTGCCCTTAGGCGCTATGCGCATCAAACTTACCAACATGTTGTCGATCTTTGTCGACACAACTTCACCACAGGCTGTTCGCCTCAGGCGAACCTCATTTTCCCAGCTTGTCTGGGAGAATGCCTAGGCTCTAACAAGTGAAGTCTTTACACATCATGCGATGAACTCAAACATTCAAAGTCATTCGTCGCGAGGGCGCGACTCCTACAAATTCAAATGGGCGCCGACTGTTTGTGTAGGAGGCGCGCCCTCGCGACGAAGGCTCATCGATTCCGGCTCGTTCGGCATAGGGGTCAAGCAAAAATAACTTGAACAGTTCGAACGCACTGACAAGCGCAATGCTTCGTTGCAAACCGCTTGTGCAGTGAGTGCCCAAGCGCCCTGACCCGGCCTTGCGCCTGTGATCGCCGCACCCTTTTTTGCATCAGCGCGGCATAGGCCTGAGCTTTTACGCCAGCAGGCTGCGTTTCGCGCCAACCAGGCGCTGATTCATCGCAAAAATGACCAAGCCGAGTGCTGATCGTGAACAATTGCGCCTTGATGAAACAAAAACCAACCCTCAAACGCGCCCTGCAGATCGTGGCTTTCAACACCGTGATCGCCTTGGGCATCACTGCATTCATGCAGCAGGGCCTGTGGATCAACCTGGTGTACTCGCAGTGCATCGGTTTGAGCATCTGGGCGCTGATCGACTTTGGTCAATACTGGCTGGTGAGCGACCTGCAGCTTCAGTGGCGTCGCCTGTTCCTGATCGCGCCAGTTGGCGCGGCGCTGGGTTATTTGCTCGGCACCGCCGCCGCGCAGCGCTTTTTTCCGGGTCACGACTTCCACCATTGGTCCAGTCATCCCAACCAGGCGCTGGGCTTTTTGATCATCAGCCTGGTGGCGGGTGGCATCAGCACCTATTTTTTCATGAGCCGCGAGCAACTGGCACTGGCCCGTGCCGACATGGCCCGCACCCAGCGCGAGGCCGAAGCGGCGCAGCGGCAGGCGGCACAAGCGCAGCTCACGCTGCTGCAAAGCCAACTGGAGCCGCACATGCTGTTCAACACACTGGCCAATCTGCGTGCCCTGATCAGCCTGGACCCAGAGCGGGCGCAAACTATGCTTGACCACATGGTGGCCTATTTGCGCGCGACCCTGGGCGCGTCGCGTGCCACCCTGCACCCGCTGCAAACCGAATTTGACCGCCTTGGTGACTACCTTGAACTGATCAAGGTGCGCATGGGAGCGCGCCTGCATTACACGCTGACGCTGCCAGACGATCTGGCCGGCCTGAATGTGCCACCGCTGCTGCTGCAACCGCTGGTGGAAAACGCCATCAAACACGGCCTTGAACCCAAGGTGGCGGGCGGTGGCGTATTGGTGTCGGCACGCCAGCAGGGCAGCCAGATCACGCTGGAGGTGCAAGACACCGGTGTCGGGCTGGCAGCGGGTGCTGCGGTCGCTGATGGCTTCGGACTGGCCCAGTTGCGCGAACGCCTGCAAACCGTCTATGGCCCCACGGCAACTATGAATTTAGTAGCTGATAGCGCTGGTGGGACAAGGGCTATAGTCACTTTTTTCATATAAGTTGCGATGATCATGACAGCTTCTGCCACGGCCCTGATTGCTGAAGACGAACCCCTGCTGGCGGCTGCGCTGCAGGCCGAATTGGCCCGCGCCTGGCCAGCATTGCAGGTGCTGGCGGTGCTGGGTGACGGCCAGGCGGCGCTGTCGCAGGCGCTGTTGCTGCAACCTGATGTGCTGTTTTTTGACATTCGCATGCCCGGCCTGAGTGGCCTGGAGGCAGCCACCGAATTGGTCGATGCCTGGGACAGCCGACAAAAACCGTTTCCGGCGCTGGTATTTGTCACCGCCTATGAGCAGTACGCGGTGCAGGCGTTTGAGGCGCAGGCGGTCGACTACCTGCTCAAACCGGTGCAG
>DAOSLL010000326.1:0-681 GCA_035368905.1 Rhodoferax sp. | reverse complement strand
AAAAACAGTGTCAAAACTGCAGTTGGCCCTTGCCAGCCGTGCGCAGGACGCTACAACTTCAGAAGCATCCGCTGGTTCTGACGGCGCATCACTTGAAGCCACCGTGAGGCAACTGCGGCAGCTTCTGGCAAGCATTGATGGGCCAAAACCAGCGCCCGCCATGCCGCTCAGGCACATTGCGGCCAGTGTCGGTGCCACCTTGCGTCTGGTGCCAGTCGATGAAGTGGTCTATTTCGAGGCCGCCGACAAGTACGTGCGGGTGCTGACGCGCGAGCGCGAGTACCTGATTCGCACCCCGTTGAAAGACTTGCTGCCACAACTCGATGCCAGCGTTTTCTGGCAAATCCACCGGGGTACGGTGGTCAACAACCGCTTCATTGAGACGATGTTGCGTGACGAAGCTGGCAAGGCGTTTGTGACGCTGGTCGGTTTGCCTGGGCGGCTGGCGGTCAGTCGGCTCTACGTGCATTTGTTTCGCCCCATGTAGCCTGGGCCACCGCCCAACAAACCTGCGGCCCCGGCAAGCCATCCACCGCTGCCGCCGCTGCAAGCTGACGGCAGTCGATGGGGTTGCTCCGTGCTTATTCGGCAGACTTCAGCCCGGTTCGAACCCGTTCAAGATAGGCGTTGTAGGGGTAGCCTTCGTCCATCAGCAGTTCTGACACCAGCAAGGCTACTGCC
>DAOSLL010000325.1:0-5094 GCA_035368905.1 Rhodoferax sp. | reverse complement strand
GCCAGCATCGAAGGGCCGACCACATTGCTTAACCGGCGCAAGGCAGACCAGCATGAACACTGACAGCAACCAGACCCTGCGCGTGCTCAACCTGGCTGAGGTGCTGTGCGGCTTTGTGGTGCTGGGCATCAGCAACAAGTCGCTGGCCGCACTGACCCAAACCACCCCGGTGCAGGTGAGCAAGGACATTGCCTACCTGATTGCCAAAGGCTGGGCGCGCAAGGACGACAAAACCGGCCACTTTCACCCAACGCCTGAGATGACACGAGTCTTTCAGCGCGTGGCCACAGACCTTGAGCGGGCGCAGCAGGAGGTGACTGACATCACGCACCGCTACATCCGCCCCGCGCAGTAACCCTGCATTTTTAACCCCAACGCCAAAGCCAGAAACATGTCACGCACTCCCAACGCCATTGCCCAAGACACCCCTATCCAGTTTGACCACGCGCTACTGGCGCAAGATGCGCAAGCCGCGCGCGACCTGGCCCAAATGAAAGCCGATTACGCCGAAGGCCGTGACCTGGCCAACCAGTTGCTGGGGCAGGTGCAGATGGCGGATTCGCTGAGCAAGTTCACCATGACGGTCAGTGTCAGCAAACTCGCTTATGTCAAAGAACACAAGTTGTACAAAGCCCTTAAAGGCAAGAAAACTGCTGACGGTCAGCAGTTTTCAGGTGCGTTCCCTATAGAGAGTGCTGATAAAACTGCTGACGGTCAGCAGTTTTCAGGCACATGGGAGGAGTATTGCGCACTGTTGGGGCGGTCACATCAGCAAGTTGACGAAGAAATCCGCAACCTTAAAACCTTTGGCGAGGCCGCCCTCGAATCCATGTCAGCCATGGGTATTGGCTACCGCGAACTGCGCCAGTACCGCAAACTGCCCGCCGACCAGCAGATGGCCCTGATCGAAGTCGCCAAGGTCGGTGACAAAGAAGGCTTTGTGGAGTTGGCCGAAGAAATCATTGCCAAACACGCCAAAGAAAAAGAAGCCCACGCCGCCGCCCTGGCCGAAGCGCAGGCCAACCTGGCCGCCAAGCAGCGCGCCCTTGATGCCAGCAGCGCCACCATTGCCAACCTGCATGAGCAGCTCGGTGGCGAATATGAACCCCGCCCCGGCAGCATTGCCAAAAGCGAACAAGAAGAAAACCTGCTGGAAGAAATCAGCGCCATCACACTTGAATGCGGCACCATGATGCGCCGCCTGTTTCTGGCCGCTGACACCACCTTTGACGCGCCGGTGGGCGAAGGCGTGAAAAACCTGGCGCGCCAGGCGGTTGAGTACCTGTGCCAGGAGCTGGCCAGCATATCGGTTGAATTTGGCATCAAGGTTGACTTTGAAAACCTGGTGAACCCGCCCTGGATGAGCGAGGCCATGCTAGCCGCCATGCAAAGCAAGATCGACGAGCGCACCGCCCGCGATGCCGCCAAAGCCAAAAAGCGCGCCAGCGGCAAGCCCGGCACGCCAGCCGACACCCAGCCGTAAACCCCACCACCTGCGCCGCACCATGGACCCGATCCGCACTGAAATCATTCACGCCGCTGCCCGCGAGCTGGCCGCTGCCAGCCACGGTGACAAGGGCCAGATCATTGCCCGCGCCGCCAGCACGGCGGGCCTGTCGGTCAACCGCACCCACACCCTGGTGCGCCATGCCAGTGGCATGCTGGGCCTGGCCAAGCCACGCAAGCGCCGCTCTGATGCCGGTGAAACCGCCATCAGTGAAGACGACCTGGTAAAAATTGCCGGTGCCATGCGCAGCGCCCAGCGCAATGGCAAATGGATGCTCAGCGCGCAAGATGCCATTGAGATGCTGGACGCCAATGGCCAGCTTAGTGCCACTTTAAGCCCTGGGCGTGTTCACCACATCATGCACCAGCGCGGCATGCACCCGGTGCAGTTGGCCGCCCCGGCCCCGGCGGTGCGCATGCGCCTGGAGCACCCCAACGCCGTTTGGCAAATAGACGCCAGCGTGTGCGTGCTGTACTACACCCCGGCCGGTGAAATGCTGCTGCTGGAAGAAGACGGCGTGCACTACAAAAACAAGCTGGCCAACTACACCCGGGTGATGAACGAGCTGCTGACCCGCTTTGTCGGCACCGACCCCGCCAGTGGCTGCATTGCCACGCGCTTTTACAGCGGCGGCGAAACCACTGAGAACGCGCTGGCCTTTCTGATGTGGATGATGACCGCGCGCCACGACCTGGCTGGCCGGCCGATGCCTTTTCACGGTGTGCCACTGGCGCTGTACAGCGACCAGGGCAGTTGCTTCAAGTCTGGCCCGTTTGCCAACTTTTGCGCCGCCATGGGCATCAAGCAAACCCGCCACGCCCCGCGCAACAGCCGCGCCACCGGCCATGTAGAGCGCGCCAATGACCTGGAAGAACGCGGGCTGGAAAGCCGCCTGCGCTTCATGGACCCCAAAACCATCACCATGGCCAGCCTGAACGACATGGCCGAGCTGTGGATGCACGCCTTTAACGGCACCCGCACCATGCGCCGCCACGGCATGACGCGCTACGCCGCCTGGAGCCTGATCACCCCCGAGCAACTGCGCCTGGCCCCCAGCATGGACATCATGCAGGCGCTGCCCGCCACACTGGCCAAGACGCGCCAGGTGAGCGATGACATGCAGGTGAGCTTTGCCTTCAAGGACCTGGGCCGCCATGACTATGACGTGCGCTATGTGCCCGGCATCTCGCCGCGCTCCCAGGTGTATGTCAGCGTCAACCCGTTTGAATACCCCGCCGTGCGTGTGGGTGCGGTGGACCGAGACAGCGGCGAGATTGTGTGGCACCAGGTAGAACCGGTGCAGCGCGACCGCCTGGGCTATGACGTGGCCGCCCCCATCATGGGCCAAAGTTACCACGCCATGCCCGAGACCACCTCTGATGTGTGGCGCAAGAAGATTGCCGCACAAGCCTATGCCACGGCCAGCGGCCCGGCCACGCCAGACCAGGCCGACATTGCCAGGCGCAGCAACACCGCCGCCTACCTGGGCCAGTTTGACCCGCTGGCTGACCTGAAGGCGGTGCAACTGCCCACCTACCTGCCACGCAAGGGGCAAGCCTTTGAGGCCGCTGCCCCCAGCGTGCAAGCCCCCCGCCTGAGCGTGGCCGAGGCCTGCAAACGCATCAAACTGGCGCTGGGTGATGCCTATGACGCAGGCACCTACGCCTGGCTGACCGAGCGCCATGGCAGCAATGGTGTGCCTGAAGACGCGGTGCAGGCGCTGATAGCCCAGCACCGCCAGGCCGTGGTGCCGACAGAGCCGGTGCGCTTGCGGGCTGTGGGGGGTGGGGTATGAGCCAAAACACCCATCAAAACGCCTTACAGCCGTTCCAAAACATACCTGACAGCAATATGAGCACCAGCATAGGCACACCGACCAAAAACACCGCCAGCGCCCTGTTGCACGAGCTGGGCATTCCGCAGTCTGAGCTGTGCCGGGCTACTGGTCTGGGCAAGGCGACCATCAACCGCATCTGCCGCCATGGCCAGTGGCCAACCTTCAATGCTGACCTGGCTGCTGCGGCCATTGATGGCTACCTGGTCAAGCGTGGCCTGACCCCCAACCAAGTGCAGCGCCTGCATAAAGCGCTGCATCAAAAGTTGGCCCCAGTGATCTCGAACACCACTGAGGCCGTTCCCGTGAGTCCCGTAACTGAAACCGAAAAGGAAGAACCGATGTTACTACCCAAGCAAACCCTGAGTGCGGAGGCGCGCAAGCGCTTTGCCCTGCCATTTGCCAACCCGTTTGACGGCGAGGTGACCAGCGATGCCGAGATGTTTGTCAATGGCGAGATTCGCTTTGTGCGCGAATCGGCCTGGCAGGCTGCCATTGGCGGGCGCTTTTGCGCCATTGTGGGCGAAAGCGGCTCTGGCAAGACCACCATGCTGGAAGACCTGAAAGACAAAATACTCAAGGAACACAAGCCCATTGTGTTCATAGAGCCCAGCGTGCTGGGCATGGAAGACAGCGACACGCGGGGCAAAAGCATCAAGAGTGCGGGCATTCAGACCGCCATTGTGATGACGCTCAACCCGAGTGAGGGCGTGGCCCAGTCGGACGAAAAGCGCGCCCGCCAGGTCAAGCGCATGCTGGAAGAAAGCACCACCGCCGGGCATTCGCACCTGCTGGTGATTGAAGAGGCACATTCGCTGCCCATCCCCACCCTGAAGCATCTGAAGCGGCTGCACGAACGCATGCGCCTGGGTCGCCGCCCCATGCTGGGCATTTTGCTGCTGGGGCACCCCGAGCTGGAAGGCAAGCTCAACCGCTTTGACGTGCGTGAGGTGATGCAGCGCTGCGAGGTGGCCCGCCTGTGCCCGCTGGGTGAAGACCTGCTGGCCTACCTGACGTTTCGTGCCGCCAGTGTGGGCCGCAAGCTTGACGAGTTCATCAGCCAAGACGGTGTGGCCGAGCTGGCCAGGCGCCTGACCATCAGCGCCGGGGCCAACAGCAAACAGGTCAGCCTGCTGTACCCGCTGAACGTCAACAACTGGATGGTGGCCGCGCTGAACACCGCCGCTGGCTTTGGTGCCCCGCGTGTGGACCGTGACATTGTGCTGGCTGTTTGAGGCGATCCCATGCGCACCTACCTGATCCGCATCACCATGCCAGACGGCTCAGCCGGCCAGAACCACGGCCTGTATGCCGACGGCTTTGCAGCCGTCATCTATGCCCTGTCCACTTTTCCCGATGCCAAACGCATCAGCGCCCGGAGACTGCCATGAGAACTTGTGACGAACTTGGTGTGTGCAATGGCCGCCATTGCAACGATGTCAGCGCCTGCCCTGACTACGACCTGATTGCCTGCAACAGCGGCCCATGTGACGGTGACGACAACGCACCCTGCCCACATGATGTTTGGCGGTGCGAGGTGCCCTGCAGCCCGCCGCCACAGCAGTTTGAATTTGCCCAGCCCACCTACCCGCTTGCCAGCGCCACCGCCAGATCGCGCACCAGCGACGGCAAACCCGGCTACCCGTTTGCCCCCGGCATCATCGAAGGCCCGCCGGTGCCAGACGGCCCCTTTGACGCGCCATGGGGCGTCAGAGGGGCCGTCTGGCACCGGCGGGCCTTCGATGATGCCGGG
>DAOSLL010000324.1:0-5097 GCA_035368905.1 Rhodoferax sp. | reverse complement strand
AGCCAGCACCGGGCCGCTATGTATTGGTGCGGGCCTGATTGTTTTTTTGCCTGACCACGACGATCTGGCAGCGCGAATGGCTGCTTGATCGTCAGCAACAGGATCGACTCATCAGCCAGAAAGGTGCGTCAGTAGCCGGTGGTCCGGGCGGCATTGACAGCGCAGTTTGCCTGCGCCCGTGCAAGCTGGGGTTCAAGTGGATCGCCGCTTGTGGTTCCTTTGGGCAGTCTCACAACGAACAGACATTGTGTTAACTATCAAAAATATAGCTAGCAACGCTGTCTGCATAAGGGCTGGATGCCGATTTGGCAGGTAAAACCCTGGCAGCTTGCGCCGTCGGCCTAGCCCATGTGCCTTTGAGAACGCCTGCCCCGCGTGCGGGGTTGGGATGCTCAGCAGTGAAAAAATCCTCGATCATCGACTGGCTGACATCGAACCAAGCTGCTGATGCCAGCGCTACCGGGTTCCCGGTCAATGGTGGCTGGCTTATGCACTGACCGCTGGAAGACGCAAGAATAACCACGCGGCTGGCCATTTTTTTTGTGCGCAACATCCGGGCTCGCCCGGCGCGGCGCTGCCCTGCTGTGGGGGCATCAGGGAAACACTTCGGCCTGCTCCAGCGTGGCGGCATCGCGGTCTTTGGCTGCCAGCAGCGGCGGGTTGCCAAGCGGCCACTGGACGCCTATTGTGGGGTCGCTCCAGAGCAGGCTGCGCTCGAACTCCGGGTACCAGTAATCGGTGGTCTTGTACAAAAACTCGGCACTTTCGCTCAGCACCACAAAGCCATGCGCAAAACCTGGCGGCACCCAGAGCTGGCGCTTGTTCTCTGCCGACAGCACGACCCCTTCCCAGCGGCCAAATTTGGGCGAGCTGCGGCGCAGATCAACCGCCACGTCAAATACTTCACCCTGCGTTACCCGCACCAGCTTGCCCTGTGGGTGCTGAATCTGGTAGTGCAGGCCACGCAGCACCCCTTTGGCCGACTTGCTGTGGTTGTCCTGCACAAATTGCACGTCCAGCCCGGTGCATTGGGTGAAATCGCGGGCGTTGAAGCTCTCATAAAAGAAGCCCCTGGCATCGCCAAACACTTTGGGCTCAAGGATCAGGACTTCAGGCAGCGAAGTGGCGACGACGGTGTAGGGCATGGTGCGTGGGGTCTGGGTTGTGGTGGATGGCTGCATCGGTCAATGCGGACATGAGCCGCCACCCGGTGCAGTTTGCTTTCACTTGAGCAGGCTCAGCAAATACTGACCATAGCCATTTTTTGCCAGCGGGGTTGTCAGCTTAAGAATTTGGGCGGCATCAATCCATTTCTGGCTGTAGGCAATTTCTTCCGGGCAGGCCACCTGCAGGCCCTGGCGCTTTTGCAACGTGGCGATGAAACTGGCGGCTTCAAGCAGGCTGTCATGGGTGCCGGTGTCAAGCCATGCATAGCCCCGGCCCATGATCTCGACGTTGAGCTGGCCTTGCTGCAGGTAACGGCGGTTGACATCGGTGATCTCCAGCTCGCCTCGGCGCGACGGCTTGATGTCGGCGGCAATGTCACAGACCTGCTGGTCATAGAAATACAGGCCGGTCACGGCGTAATTGCTTTGCGGTTGGGTCGGTTTTTCTTCAATGCTGACGGCGCGCATTTGCGGGTCAAACGCCACCACGCCATAGCGATCCGGGTCGGTCACATGGTAGGCAAACACGCTGGCGCCGACAGTGCGGGCATTGGCATGGGCGAGCTGTTTGACCAGGTCATGGCCGTAAAAAATATTGTCACCCAGCACCAGCGCACTCGGCTGGCCGGCGACAAAGTCACGACCAATGATGAAGGCCTGCGCCAGCCCATCGGGCGAGGGCTGCACCGCGTAGCTGATGCTCATGCCCCACTGGCTGCCGTCGCCGAGCAGGTCGGCGAAGCGCGGCGTGTCTTGCGGTGTCGAGATGATCAGCACCTCACGTATGCCGGCCAGCATCAGCGTGCTCAAGGGGTAATAGACCATCGGCTTGTCATAGATCGGCATGAGCTGCTTGCTCACCGCCTGTGTCACCGGATAGAGCCGGGTGCCGGAGCCACCTGCGAGGATGATGCCTTTGCGTGTTGTCATGGTGAACTTGCCTGAAGATTACAAAATTTCGGCCAACATGCGATTGACCCCGTGTTGCCAGGGCGGCAGGCGCAGGCCAAAAGTGCGCTGCAGTTTGCCGGTGTTGAGCCGCGAGTTGTGCGGCCTGCGGGCCGGTGTCGGGAACGCGCTGGTGGGCACCGGGTCGATCTGCTGCGCCACTATTTTGATAGCTGGCTGCGCAATCAGCGCTTGGGCTAGCACGTGTTTTGCATAGTCAAACCAGTTGGTTTCACCAGCGGCGACCAGGTGGTACAGACCAGCGATGTGTTCAGGTGAAGCGCCGGGCAGGACCTGGCGCAGCGCATGTGCGGTGACATCCGCCAGCAAGTCGGCACCGGTCGGCGCACCAATCTGGTCGTTGATGACGGTCAGCTTTTCGCGCTCCTGGCCCAGGCGCAGCATGGTTTTGGCAAAGTTGCCGCCGCGCGCTGCATAGACCCAACTAGTTCGGAAAATCAGGTGGCGCGGGTTATGCAGGGCGATCAAGGTTTCGCCCTCAAGTTTGTTGCGGCCATAGACGCTCAAGGGGCCGGTGGCATCGGTCTCCAGCCATGGCTTGTCACCGCTGCCGTCAAACACATAGTCGGTGCTGTAGTGCACCAGCCAGGCACCGAGCCGGGCCGCTTCACGCGCCAGCACTTCGGGGGCGAGGGCGTTGATGGTGCGGGCCAGATCGGGTTCGCTCTCCGCCTTGTCCACCGCAGTATGGGCGGCTGCATTGACGATCACATCCGGGCGTACGCTGCGAACCGTTTGCGCCAGACCGGCCAGATCAGTGAAGTTGCCGCACAGGTCGGTGCTGTCGCTGTCAAGGGCTACCAGTTCACCCAGGGGGCTGAGGCTGCGTTGCAGTTCCCAGCCAACCTGGCCGTTTTTGCCGAAGAGGAGGATTTTCATGGCGAATGGGGCAGGTTGGTTGTCAGGGCGTGTCGGCGTACTGCTTTTGCACCCATGCGCGGTAGGCACCGCTTTGCACATGCGCGACCCAGTCGGGGTTGTCCAGGTACCACTGCACGGTCTTGCGGATGCCGGTCTCGAAAGTCTCGGCTGGTTTCCAGCCAAGTTCGCGCTCCAGCTTGCTGGCATCAATGGCGTAACGGCGGTCATGGCCGGGCCGGTCGGTGACATAGGTGATTTGCGCCCGATAGGGTTTGCCGTCGGCACGCGGGCGCAGTTCGTCGAGCAAGGCGCAGACGGTATGCACAATCTCCAGATTGGCCTTTTCGTTCCAGCCACCAACGTTGTAGGTCTCGCCCGGGCGACCGGCTTGCAACACACGGCGAATGGCACTGCAATGGTCCTTCACATACAGCCAGTCGCGGATCTGCTGGCCATCGCCATACACCGGCAGGCTCTTGCCGGCCAAGGCGTTGACGATCATCAGCGGGATGAGCTTCTCGGGGAAATGGTAGGGGCCATAGTTGTTGGAGCAATTGGTGGTCAGCACCGGCAGGCCGTAGGTGTGATGCCAGGCCCGCACCAGATGGTCGCTGGCGGCCTTGCTGGCCGAATAGGGACTGTTGGGCTCGATGTGGCTGGACTCGGTAAAGGCCGGGTCATCTTTGGCCAGGCTGCCATAGACCTCGTCGGTGGACACATGCAGGAATCGAAACGCTACTTTTTCAGGAGCTGCCAGCGCAGACCAGTATTGGCGTACCGCCTCCAAAAGCTCATAAGTACCGACGATGTTGGTGTGGATGAACTCGCCTGGGCCGTGAATGGAGCGGTCCACATGGCTTTCGGCGGCAAAGTTGACGATGGCGCGTGGCTGGTGCGTGGTCAACAGTTGCGACACCAACGCAGAGTCGCCAATGTCGCCGTGGACCAGCGTGTGGCGGGCATCACCTTGCAGGCTTTGCAAGGTTTCCGGGTTGCCCGCGTAGGTGAGTTTGTCGAGGTTGACGACCGGCTCATCGCTTTGCGCCAGCCAGTCGAGACAGAAGTTGGCACCAATAAAGCCGGCACCGCCAGTGACGAGGATCATGTTTTTCTTCCTGAAGTAAGCAGCTACCTGCCGTGCAACATCAACCTGAGGGCGCTCATGACAGCACGGATGATGAAGACTGCCGCTGATTCTATTTGACCGATGCGCCCTTGATCACCTTCTGGCCCGGTCCTGGATCAATCCCGACCGACATTGTTGTACCGAAGGCGATGGCATCGGGCAAGGTGAATCTGTTCTGGCGGCAACGTCGTCATTCCCGCCAGGGCTGAAATTGAACCAACGCCATCGATTCCGGCGAGTGCGGCAATGACGGCATATCAAAGGATTGACGCAACTTCCAAAATTTCCGGTTGTCTATGGCACGCCAAGAGCCTGGTGGCAGGAGCAGCGAGAATCGGCCAGCCCAGTGTGTTCCGGATCTGCCGGCCGATGGCCCCCTTGTGGGCCAGGAACCCGACGCAAATTGGGTCGCTACGCCTGGTTCGCAGCCATTGCGCCATCAGCCGACCGGCTCACCGTCCAGACGGCATTCGGGCCTGGCGAAAATAGGCAGTTTCGGGCTGGCGGTCACAATTGCCAGCCCAACAAGGAGTTTTTGTGGATATTGCGTTACTGGTGAAAGCCGCCATCATGGGGCTGGTAGAGGGGTTGACCGAGTTTTTGCCGATTTCAAGCACCGGGCATCTGATCCTGGCCGGTGCGCTGCTGGGTTTTGACGATGAAAAAGGCAAGGTGTTTGACATTGCCATCCAGACCGGGGCCATTTTTGCGGTGATTTTGGTCTATTGGCAGAAAATTCGCGATACCGTGGTGGCCCTGCCGTCTGACCGGCAGGCGCAGCGTTTTGCGCTGAACGTGCTGATTGGCTTTTTGCCAGCGGTTGTCCTGGGCCTGCTTTTCGGCAAGGCCATCAAGGCGCACCTGTTCACCCCGGTGGTGGTGGCCAGTACCTTCATCCTGGGTGGGCTGATCATTTTGTGGGCCGAAAAGCGACAGAAGTTTGACGAGGATGCACCGGGCAGTGGTGTCGCAAAC
>DAOSLL010000323.1:0-5100 GCA_035368905.1 Rhodoferax sp. | reverse complement strand
TGGCCGCCTGCTCCTCGTCGGTGCCTTGCGCCTGCATCAGCGGAATCAGCTCGCGCGCAATGAAAGGGAAGGTGACAAAGATGGTGGCCAGAATGATGCCCGGCACGGCAAACACGATTTTGATGTTGTGATCTGCCAGCCAGGGGCCAATCCAGCCCTGGGCACCGAACATCAGCACATAGATCAGACCCGCCACCACCGGCGAGACCGAAAACGGCAGGTCAATCAGCGTGGTCAGGAATGCCTTGCCCTTGAATTCGAATTTGGCCACCGCCCAGGCCGCCGCCACCCCGAACACCAGATTGAGCGGCACCGCCACGGCAGCGGTGATCAGGGTCAGGCGAATGGCGCTCCAGGCATCGGGCTCGTGCAGAGCCTCCAGCGCAGCAGGTAGCCCTTTGCGCAAGGCTTCGGTAAACACTGCGGCCAGCGGCAGCAGCAGGAATAAAAAGACAAAGCCCAGCGCCAGGCCAATGAGGATGCGGCGCACCCAGGCGGGCTCCGAGGTGCCGGCTTCAGCCCGACCCAGGGTCGGGGCGCTCATGACTTGCCCCCGGAGCGGCTACGCTGCCAACTCTGCAGCGCGTTGATCACCAGCAGCAACACAAACGATATGGCCAGCATGACCGTTGCCACAGCGGTGGCACCGGCATAGTCATATTGTTCGAGTTTGCCGATGATGATCAGCGGCGTGATCTCGGACACCATCGGCATGTTGCCTGCGATGAAGATCACCGAGCCATATTCGCCAATGGCTCTGGCAAAAGCCATGGCAAAGCCGGTCAGCAGGGCTGGCGCGATCGTCGGGAAAATCACATAACGAAAGGTCTGAAAGCGCGAGGCACCCAGGCAGGTGGCAGCCTCTTCAAGTTCTTTCTCGGCATCTTCGAGCACTGGTTGCACGGTGCGCACGACAAACGGCAAACCAATGAAGATCAGCGCGATCACGACACCGTTGCGGTTGAAGGCCAACTGGATGCCGTGCGGCTCCAGGTATTGGCCAATCCAGCCATTGCCAGCAAGCAATGCTGTCAGTGAAATCCCGGCTACGGCAGTCGGCAGGGCAAAGGGCAGGTCCACCAGCGCGTCGATGATTTTTTTGCCCGGAAACTGGTAGCGCACCAGCACCCAGGCCAGCAGCAGACCGGCAACCACATTGACCAGCGCCGCCAGGAACGATGCGCCAAAGGTCAGCCGGTACGAGGCCAATACGCGTGGACTGGTCACAGCCAACCAAAACTGATCCCAACTCAGTGTGAAGGTCTTGAACAGCAGGGCTGACAGCGGGATCAGCACAATCAGGCCAAGGTAGAACAGGGTGTAACCCAGGGTCAGGTTAAAACCTGGCAAGACGCGCCGGGCCGGTCGCCGCGATGCCGTGTTGAGCGACAGCACTGTGGCAGGCGTGGTGGAAAGAATGGCAGATGTCATCTGATTCGCTTCTGGAGTTGTCGTACTGAACCTGGGTCGCCATCGGGTGGGCGGACCAATGTCTACTTGACGGTGTAAATTTTGTCGAACTGACCACCGTCGTTGAAGTGCACCTTTTGCGCTTCAGACAGCGAGCCAAAGTAGTCGCTCACCGCAAACAGTTGCAGCGGTTTGAAGGTGCTGGCGTACTTGGCCAACACCTGCTTGTTGCTGGGGCGAATGCCGTGTTTGGCGGCAATTTCTTGCGCCTCGTCAGAGTACAGGTAGGCCAGGTAGGCCCGGGCCAGTTCACCAGTGCCTTTCTTGGCCACGGTACGCTCCACCACGGCCACCGGGTTTTCGGCAATGATGCTGACCGAGGGATGAATGGCGTCGACTTTGCCAGCACCAAATTCGCGATCTACCGACACCACCTCGGACTCGAAGGTGATCAGCACGTCGCCGATGTTGCGCTGCAAGAAGATGGTGGTGGCATCGCGCCCGCCCTTGGCCAGCACCGGCACGTTCTTGAACAGTTTGGCGACAAATTCGGCCGCTTGCGCGTCGCTGCCGCCAGTCTTGCGCACATAGCCCCAGGCCGCCAGATAAGCCATGCGGCCATTGCCACCGGTCTTGGGGTTGACCACGATCACCTTGATGTCGGGCTTGACCAGGTCGTTCCAATCGCGGATTGCCTTGGGGTTGCCGTTGCGGGTCAGAAACAGCATGGTCGAGGTGGTCGGCGCGGCATTGTTGGGGAACTTCCTGGTCCAATCCTTGGCCACGACACCAGCGTTGGCCAGAAATTCAACATCGGTGGTGGTGTTCATGGTGACCACATCGGCATCGAGTCCGTCATTGACGGCACGTGCCTGTGCGCTGGAGCCACCGTGGGCCTGGTCGATCTTGACATCCTTGCCAGTGGTCTTTTTATAGTGCGCCACAAATGCCGTGTTGTAGTCTTTGTAAAACTCACGCGAGACATCGTAAGACGCATTCAGCAAAGTGGTTTGAGATGCTACTATTTGAGGAGCTGCCAGCGCAATACTGGCAAGGGCTAGCATGGTTTTTTGTTTGGAGTTCATAAAGACGTGATAAAGGTATTGAAATAGAAAAAGTTGTCTGCTGATGTCAGGCGAAAGACAAAGCGGCTTCCTGCCGACAATCGGCTTCACTGATCAATGTCTGAAGCAGCGCCAGGCCCAGTGGCCAGGGCCCGAAACCAGATTCCAGATTGATGTGCCCAAGGTTGTGAAGGCGGACAAATTCGCTGCCCCAGGCCCGGGCATAAGCGCCTGCCAAACGCACCGGGCAATACGGGTCATTGCTGCTGGCCACAATGATGCTGTGATATGGCAGGCGCCCATAGGGAACCGGGGCAAAGTCAACCAACACGCTGCGCCGCTCCGGGTCAGCCGGTGCCACCAAAAGTGCGCCCTGAATCCGCGCGACCACCTCTGGTGGCAGATGGGTGGTGGCAATGCAACCCAGGCTATGGGCAGCGATGATCACCGGGCCGGAGCAAGCCAGCACCGACCGGGAAATCGAGGCCACCCAGGCGCTGCGAGAAGGTGCAGCCCAGTCGTCCTGTTGCACCCGGATGGCGTCGGGCAACTGTTGCGCCCACAGGCTTTGCCAGTGGCCGGGAGGCGAGTCTTGCCAGCCTGGAACGATAACGATGGAAACCATGATCGGGTATTGGGTCGAATGCAGAACATGAAGAGCCCGCATTGTGGGTTTCAGTCGTTCAAACACAAACGACTTAATTTCTATTTGCTTATTTGAAAACGTTATATGGGGAAACATTGGGGCAGGCGGCCGGCCCTTGTCTTGGCGAATGAGGCGCTGCGCGGGGTGCCAGCAGACTGTCGGACATCGGGAGTATTGGTGGCGAAATTGGCTGCAAACCGACTGCTGCGGACCATTTATGCAGCGGTCTTTTGGGCCAGGGCTTGCATGGGCAGACAAGTCCGGCACCCTCCGCTGGGGTCGATTCCCGCAATCGATGAAATGAGCCCGATAGCCTTCTGGTCAATCACCCTACCCGTGCCGCACGCCTGGCAACGGCTTGGCCCAACGGCTTTGCCAGTGGCTGACGGGCCGATTTTGGCCAGCCTGGAATGAAGAAGATGAAGGCCATGAGGAGGTCTGAAATCGGATGTCGAGCCAATGGCAGTGGCCTTGCCCCGTGTTATTGCTGAGCCTCCAACGAATGACATTCCATTTCATCCATTGGAGATCTGGTTAGCAAAAGCACTGTGCGTTCCGCACCTGGGGACCCACCTGTAGAATGACCCGGTTGACGTATTGACCACCTTCATGCACCTGCTTGTTCGATTCCTCTTTGTGCTTTGCGCGCTGTCGGGGCTGGCCGCGACACCTGCCTGGGCTTGCGAATCGATGACCCGGACGGTGTCAGCGGCTTCTTCAAACCACCCGCATGATGCGTTTGCTGCTACCGCAGCGCCGGTTGCCGCACCAGCAAATGCTTTGCCCGACATGTGCGCTGCTGCTCCCAATTGCGACCGTTGCGCAAGCTGTGTTTCTTGCGTCGGCCTGGTTCCGGTCATTGTTGACACCTGGTTCGTTCCCGGCACCAGCAATTTGCCGCAATGGACACCCCAGCCATTGGCCCGCCTGGGTGCTGCGCCCGAACTCAAACCGCCGCGCGCGTGATTCTCCTGTCTTTGCAGTGACCGCCTTGCCTGCTGGCAGTGCGGTCGTTTCACTTGTTTATCTTTGGAGAATTCATCATGTCTATGACGCACTACATGGAGTTGCTGGCGCAAAACCAGCCCTGGAATCTGATTTTGTTCATGGCAATCCCGGTCATCCTGGCTGAAACTGTGGCCATTACCGAGTTGTTCATTCTGTTTTCCCGCCAATTTCACGGCGCGCTGCGTCAGGTCAACCGCAGTGCCAGCATTGCCGGTGGGTTGTACTTTTGCGGCGTGTTTGTTTACCTGATGGCAACTGCCGTGATTCCGCTGACCAGCTCGGGCGGGTGGCGCGGTGCCGCTGATGTGATTGCGGTGGGGTTTTACCTCTCGGGCATCGTGCCGTTGCTGGGCCTGGCTTTGCTTGACCTCGGGGTGATCGGCAAGGCCCGCACTGACGAGGGCAAGCTCAAATTACACGCCACATTTGTCGCCATCTTTCTGGTGGTGGCTCACATTGCGATGATTTTTGGCATGCTGGACCCGACCTTGCTGATGAGTCAGGCACCCGATGCAATGCACAACATGGGGTCGATGCCCGGCATGCAGCATTGAGCTGAAATCAAGGGTGGTGGAGCGCCTGTCGATCCGGCGTTCCATGTTGCCAGCGGTTCAATCGGGCGCGTAGCGCCGTGACCCAATGGGTGAACCCCATCGAAGCTCAAAAAGCAAGTGCTTACTAGGTACAGATATGTTGTTGACAATCAAAATAGTAGCTAGAAGCACATAAGCTGTATGGGATAGAGCCATATTTGGCAGATAAAGGCTGGGTGGCTTGCGCCAACTGCGCAGCCGGCCTCAACGTCAATTTGCTTTGAGAACGCCTGGCCCGCGTGCGGGGTTGGGATGCTGATAAGGACTTGGAGCTGAAAAGGAGCGGTCAACTGAGGAACTCAATCTCTACCAAGTCAAGTCTTTGCATATCATGCAAAGAATTCAAACAATCAAAGTCATTCGACGCGAGGGCGCGACT
>DAOSLL010000322.1:0-5104 GCA_035368905.1 Rhodoferax sp. | reverse complement strand
GCTCAAACGGCGCGCCGGTGCGTGCCGCCATCTGCAAAATGGCGGCCACGGTGGCGGCGTTGTGGGTGGCAAACTGCGGGTAGATCGCGTCGGGCACCGCCAGCAGCGCTGGCCGATACTCAAGTGGGAAGATGATGCAGTCCAAAATCAACCGTTAGTGCCGCAAGTTTCGTTACCATCGTTCAAAACTCAGAGGATCGGGATGACTTTTCCACCAAACATGGCCGCATCTGCCCGAAGACATCTGCATGCTGCAGAAGCATTGGATGCCGGGCATCGTCGTGATGTGGCAGGCTATCTCTACGGCATTGCCGCTGAATGTGCGATCAAGGCGATGATGCTTGATGCAGGCTTACGCCCCACCGGTGATCAGCGCAATGATCCGTTCTATTTGCACTTTCCGCAGTTGCGGACCGCGCTGTGTGACAACATGGCTGGCAGACGTGCAACACCTCTAATGAACTTTATAGGCAGCAGTTCTTTTTTAAGCCACTGGGCGACTGATATGCGGTACTGCAAAGGAGATGAAATTTTGGGCAAATGGGTTGATCTTTGGTCAAGCCAAGCGCGTCAAGCTGTTTCATCCATGGGGACTTGAGGGCATATATGACCATTCGATTTGACGATAGCCTTCCGGCACTGGTATCGGTTATCAGAACCGGGTTTGGCAGTGCGGCACTCGCGCAGGGTGTCGCTGTGCGAGACGTTACCGGTCGCCTGGCATTTGTCCTGCCACGTGAGTTTGACGCTGAACTGGTCGAGCGCATCGGCAATCTTTTAATTGACGAACTTGGCCCCTACGCACGCACTGATCGTGTATTGGTCAACGCGACCGACTTTGGGGCCGAGGCTTTGCTGAAGACAGAGTCCGCCTTATCCGTCAAAGTCAACGACAGCGCCATCAGGCTGATTGATCGCCGACTGGTTGGTGCAGACTGGCTTCGCACTCCTGCTGCAAAGGCGCCGCCGCCTCCTCGTTTTGTTTTTGCCAGCCTCAAGGGAGGCGTAGGCCGGTCAACCGCGTTGGCTATCACAGCCGCACATTTGGCTTCTGCCGGAAAGCGCGTGTTGGCGATTGACCTTGACATGGAAGCGCCAGGACTCGGGTCACTGCTGCTCGATGATGGCACCTTGCCCGAATTTGGGCTGATTGATGCCCTGGTCGAAAACGGTCTGGCACCCTTGGATGAAGCCTTTCTGGCCGACCTGGTTGGCCCTTCTGACCTGGCAGATCGACGTGGCCGAATCGATGTCATTCCAGCGTTTGGACGCCGCTCCATCCAAAATCCAGGCGACGTGCTGTCGAAAATTGCCCGCGCCTACACCGAAGACATCCGGCCAGACGGCAGCATGGCTTCCATTCTTGATCAGGTCGCTGAACTGTTTGACCGCTTTGCCGACCCAGCGCGCTACGACGCGATCCTGGTCGATGCGCGTGCCGGTTTGCATGAAACTACGGCAACGGCCATTCTTGGCTTGGGGGCCGAGGTCTTTCTATTTGGCCTTGATGAAGCACAGACTTTTCAAGGCTACGCGGCATTGCTGGGGCATTTGGGCCGCTTCGCCAAGTCGTCCACTGCCGAAGTGCCCGAATGGCTGGGCCGACTGTCCATGGTGCAGGGCAAGGCACCCGCTGATGAAAATGCAAGGGAGGCATTTGCGGACAAGTGCAAACAGATGTTTATTGCCAGTGGACTGGAATCCGTTGGTTTGCAGCCGCCCACAGAGCCACTACTTGGTGCCGGTTCATTCAGTGATGTGCCTTGGGACGACGACCAGAGCGATGAGGACGTTCTGCCAACAGAGCAGGACGTATTTCGGGCACCAGTGGCGATTTTGAACAATGAGCAGTTCATGGGGTTTGATCCGCGACAAAAGAGAAGTCTGCTTTCCCAAGATGTTTACCGCTTTTCTTACGGCATGTTTTTGACCCGTGTCGATGAATCCTTCCCCGACTTGCGAAGTGCCGACCATGCTGCAAACTGATTTCAAGGCATTGCGTGAGGCGATAGCCGCCATTCCTGCCGATGTGTCGAATGACGCAGTAGGTCAATACGCACCCAGGTTACAAGATATTTTTGCACCAGAAACCCATGCCGCAGCCCTGGCGCCAGGCACACCGATTGTGGTGGGGCCGCGTGGTGCCGGCAAAAGCTTTTGGTCGGGCGTTTTGGGACAGGACGAAACGCGTGCGGCAGCGGCCAAAGCCTATCCACAGCTTGGTCTGGATCGGGTGCAGGTCGGTTTTGGTTTCACCGGTGTGGGTGCAAGCGAGGGGGTGACACCAGAGATGCTGAATTCTTTTGTCGGAGCTGATGCAACATCGCAGGATGCCAAAGGTTTTTGGTGGGCCACCATATTGCGCGCGGCAAGCAAAGGTGCCGGTCATGCACCCATGAGTTTCAAGGAAGCGGTACGCATTGGTTTGGATTGGGAAGAGCGAAACCTGGTCCTCGGCAAGCTGGAGGTTCATTTTCAAGACCAGAACTCAACATTTCTGCTGGTTTACGATGCGCTCGACACGGTGGCAATGACCTGGCCGAGGCGCCGACTCCTGACTGAAGCTTTGCTGGAAGTCGTCTGGGCCATGCGTGCCTATCGCCATATCAAAGTCAAGCTGTTCCTGCGCCCCGATCAAATTGACGACGATGCGCTGCGCTTCGTGGAACTGCCCAAGCTGCGTACTGGCGCTGTGCGCTTGCAGTGGTCCGGTGTTGATCTTTATGGACTGCTTTACGCCCGGCTCAGTCTCTCGCCGCTTGATCCTGCCAAAGTGGCGTTCAATCAACTGTTAGAAGGCCTCAACATTTCAGCCGCGGATCAGAACTCGATTCTTGCCCGGCAGTGGACGCTGGCGCATGACGCAAAGAACCAATCGCGGGTGATGGAAGTCTTAGCCGGTGCTTATATGGGTGACGGCCCCAGTGGCTACAAAAAAGGCAAGACTTACGAATGGCCGGTGGCCCACCTTGCCGATGCTTTTGCCGAGGTGACGCCCCGAAGTTTCCTGGGGCTGATGATTGCGGCAGCCAAGTACGGCGCAGTGCCCAATGATCGTGTGATAACGCCAGAAGGCATTCGACATGGATTGCGGGCTGCATCAAAAACCCGTGTTGACCAATTGCATCAAGAATTTCTCTGGATCAAGGGGGTACTCGCCCCGCTTGCAGGCTTGCTGCTGCCGCAAAGCGAAGACGAAGTTTTCAATGCCTGGCGCAAGACCAAAACCCTGGCGCAACTGACGGCAGATGCCAAGGCCAGCAAATACCTGCCCCCGTTTGAGATCGCCAAATCAAACAGCGAACGCGATCTGTTTTTGGCATTGCAAAAAATTGGCGTGATGTTCAGTCGCAAAGACGGGCGGCTGGATATGCCTGACCTATTTAGAGTCGCCGCGCGGCTGCTGAAAAAGGGCGGCACGGCACCCGTGTAGATGGGAGCGTGCAGCAACCTCAAGTTTGCATCGCCTTCGCCATGTCGTATTCAATACGCCTGCGGCCAGGGCGAACGATGAAAGCGCTGTATTCCCCTGCAAACTGGTTCTGGTTTGGCCGCTCGAACTCTGATATTTTTCCCTGGTAGCCATGCCACCTCCAAAGCACAAAAGAGCGCAGTCGCTACACCCCGCAGAATTGGGGTCAGAGCCCAATTCGGGGCGCGTTGGTGACGAACACAATCGTGTCGGGCCGAATTGGGATCCGACCCCAAATCTGCTACAGCGCGTGTCCTGCGAAGCGCCCCGAAACGCCCATGGCCCGATTCTGAGCGCAGGCTCGCGGGCGTTCTTGCCGTCACACCCCCCACGCTCACGCCATCAACTGCACATTCCCCCCCGCCGCCGTGGTGTTGACGGTAATCGTCTGCTCGGCGCAAAAGCGATACAGGTAATGCGGCCCGCCGGCTTTCGGCCCGGTGCCGCTCAGGCCTTCGCCACCAAACGGCTGCACGCCCACCACCGCGCCAATCTGGTTGCGGTTGATGTAGACGTTGCCGATGTGCGCGGCGCGCGCCAGTTGCTGGGCTCTGGAGTCAATGCGGGTCTGGATGCCCAGGGTGAGGCCGTAGCCAGGCGTTGCACCGGCGGGCGCAGCCGAACTTCCTAGCGCGTTGATTTGCGCAATCACCGCCAGCGGGTCGCCCGTCCAGCGCACGATGTGCAGCACCGGGCCAAAAATTTCAGCTTTCAGGTCGTTGATGCTGCTGACTTCAAAGGCTTGCGGTGCGATCAGGTTTGCTATTTTTGTGGTAGCTGGTAGCGCTTTGCCTGTATGGGCTGGAAGGTGTTTTGCCTCAATATTCAAGCGCTGCAGGTGCTGCTGGATGCCGGCAAAGGCTTGGGCATCAATCACCGGCCCGATGTCGGTGGCCAGCTCGGCCGGGTCGCCCGTCACCAGTTCGCGCGCCGCGCCGCAAATCATCTCGATCACATGATCGGCAATCTGTTCGTGCACGCACAGCAGGCGCAGCGCCGAGCAGCGCTGGCCGGCGCTTCTGAAGGCCGACTGCATCACCGCATCACACACCTGCTCGGGCAGCGCGGTGCTATCGACCAGCATGGCGTTGATGCCGCCGGTCTCAGCAATCAGCGGCATGATCGGGCCGTCTTTGGCGGCCAGCGTGCGGTTGATGAGTTTGGCCACCGCAGTTGAACCGGTGAACACCACACCCGCCACACCTGCCGCTGCCACCAGTGCCGCACCGACTGTTTCACCTGGCCCGTGCAGCAGTTGCAGCGCGCCCTCGGGTACGCCAGCCGCATGCAGCAGCTTGACGGCTTCCAGCGCAACGCCAGGTGTCTGCTCGGCGGGTTTGGCCAGCACCGTGTTGCCAGTGGCCAGCGCGGCGGCGACCTGACCCAAAAAGATCGCCAGCGGAAAGTTCCACGGACTGATGCAGACCCAGGGGCCACGCGCAGTCAGGGTCAGCTCGTTGCTTTCGCCGGTGACGCCCAGCAGGGTGTTGCCGGAAAAGCCCGGCATGATTTGCGGCTGCATGATGCGTTCGGCTTGCTGCGCGTAGTAGCGCAGAAAGTCGATGGCCTCGCGCACCTCGCCGACCGCATCGCCCCAGGTCTTGAAGGCCTCTTTGACCAGCAGGGCGCTAA
>DAOSLL010000321.1:0-5121 GCA_035368905.1 Rhodoferax sp. | reverse complement strand
AGGACAAGGAACTCAGCACATAAAGCAGCATGGCCGCCGGATGGCCGGCATAACGCTGCCAGACGGTCGGGATAGCCGCCAGAGCGCCCAGGCTGGCGACGACAAAGGCGGTCAACAGCGCCCAGGGTGCAAAGCCCGGCACCCAGGCCAGAAAGACCCGACCAGTGTCATAAGCCGGGCTTGACCAGCCCAGCAACTGCGCACCGGCGGCCAACGCAGTTTTGCCAAGATGGCTGTGCAGCAGGCCGGTGAAAGAGTTGCCAGCCCCCTGCCAATGGTAGAGATGCACGCCCAGCGGCAGTTCAAACTCGTGCAGGTAGCGCAGCGTCAGCCAGAAATTCAGGCCATGCCCGAGCACCAGGGCAGCCCCCATCAGCGCCAGCGCCACCGGGCCGCTCAGGCTGCTGCTGCGCCACAGGCCCGCCCATTGGGCCAATACCAGGTAAGCCAGCAGCGTCAGGCTGGCCGCATTTGAGGTGCTGTAGGCAAATTTGCCCAGGAGATACTGGGTTAAAAGACCAATTTCGCCGGTAAACAGCAGGGCCAAAGCCGCCAATCCGGCGACCATTGAAATCAGCAACGCCGCCCGCACCGGCCAGGGCGCTAATAGGCCGGGGCAGCGGTGTAGCTGATGCCGCCAGTGGTCGGGTTGTGGGTAATCGTCACGGTACGGCCAGTTTTGGTGACAAACTGCATCTGGTTGCCGTTGTCAAGGTTGTCGGTGAACAGGTCGGCTGCCGGGTTTTGCATCATGCCGTTGCGAATCTGATCGGCATCGAAGGTGTGCCCCTGCACATAGCCAGGTGACTCACAAAATGCCGGCCTGGTGTCGGTCAGGCCAACCACCGTGGCCAGCGCCATGCGCCCCGGTGCCACGTAATCAGAGCCACAGGTTGCCGCCTTGGTCAGCCAAAGCGTCCTGGCCGTGGCCAGCGAACCCACCAGCGCCTCGACCGTTGACTTTTCTGCATCGGCTTTCATTTCGACAAAACGCGGCAAGGCGATGGCAGCCAGCACACCCAGAATGACAATCACCATGACCAGTTCAATCAGTGTAAATCCGGCGCTTTTCTTGTGGCTCATGGGAACTCCAGGGTTCACTGCCATTCGACAGTTCAAAAAATTCTGACCGATACCAGTCTGACTTTGGCCGGGTTATTTGACAGCGTCAAAAGGAATGCAAAAAACCATGTTCCATTCGAGGCATCCAACCCGCACACTTTACCTCAAGGCTGGCCGTCGGAACAGCCGGAGCCTACCGATGAACAGGGCAAATCTGTTCGTTCTTGTTGGTTTATTCCGTTTCCAAATCATCCATGTCGTGCTTATATCGCCTTGCCTTGCGTTTGCAATATCTGCGGCAGGGTGCCTAGACAAGAATGATTTAGAGATGGAATTACCTGTGTTGAAGACTGCTCTTGGGTAACTCACCGGCCGCCTGGCCGGGAAAAAATACTGATGCCAACATGCTGGCATTTGAAGCAGGCATCGCACCCACCTTGCCCGAGTCGCTAAAGGCTGCGCCCTCGCACTGCATCACACAAGCACCGGCACAAGCCTGCGGCTCGCGCAAGACCGGGCCTCTGTCAAATTCCCCGGCCAGCGCCACGGTATATACGCTCAAAACAACAAGCGTCGAACGCAACCGGTAGTCAGGCATTGCCTGCACCGCTTGCCGACGAATCGCTTGATCCTTGCCATGATTTCCACTTCTCAATGAAAGCCGCACCCCGCCCGGATGGCAGCAACTCAACCGCATCGCGATGGCACCGGTAGCGCGCTGGCACCCACAATGGCCCGGCACCCACGCTGATACCGTGCATCAGAATGGCCGCCGCACCAATGCCCCGCAGGGGCCAATGCACACCTGCGCAATTTTGCCCTCGTGGCCGACGGGAAAGGTCTGCCAGCGCCCTGCCCCATCACTGCGGATGGTCAGACCCTGATGCACCCGCTGACATCAGGTACTGTGCCACATCGGTATGGCGATTGCCTTTTGCAAGCAGCAATGCGGTCATTCCATCCGTGGGTCGCCGCTGGTTTGGATCGACACCACGCTCCAGCAATTTTTTGACCAGCGCCAGATTGCCTTGCCAGGCTGCATCCATCAGCAGGGTCGTGCCGTCAGCATCAACAAAATGAGGGCTGGCACCTCGGTCGAGCAGCAGCAGGGCAACCACACCCTGTTGCTGGCTGACGGCGGCTTTCAGTGCGGTCAGGCCATTTGCGTTTTTTGCCTCTATCTTCGCGCCGGCAGTCAATAGCATTGAAACAACTTCATCATTGCCAGCCCAGGCCGCCTCAGTCAGGGCAATGGTGCCCTTGCTGTTTCTGGCGTTGACATCGATACCCGCCTGCAGCAACCAGTTGATTACCTTTGAGTTACCAGTGCCCGCATAATAAACAAGCGTATCAACATCAACAGGAATATTCTTTCTTTTGAGATCCACGGCAGCCGATTGATCCATGGAGAGGTTGATGGACAATAACAAGGAAATCAACATGGCTGAGGCCAGCACAGTTTTTCGATTCCAATTCAGATGGTGATGCCATGTTTCTTTCAATACATTGGTTCCGTGAACCTTGGCTTGATCACGGCCTAATATCAGTCTTCTGCAAGGCATCTCGATAAGTGCCCACATCAAATAAGACACCAATAATAAAACTGCCCAAAAAATCAGCATCGAAATGCCATGAGGCAGGACTGGAAAAGCAGAAAAATTCTCGTGATAATATCGCAATAAGGTCAAGTGAACCAGATACAGAGAAAAGCTGATCTCGCCCATTAAAACTGGAGCAGAACTGGACAAAATGCGACTGATCCAGCCCTTTCCAATCGCCATGACATAGATCAACCAGCTAAATGAAAGCATCGAGCCGCCAAATATCAACCAGTATGTAATGGCCGACTCATTGAACGCCAGCATCATGGACCAGGCAAACTTGGGAACATAATAGACCGACAAGGCACAAACCACGACAGCCAATAGCTCGTACAGCGTTGCCTGAGCGAAACGCCACTGAACCCGATCCCGCAGATTGCGCCAGATGGAACATACAAAGATGCCCAGAATAAATTCAAGAACCCTGGTCAAAGGATTCACGTAGATTAATCCTGCCTGCAGGGCGACGGCAGAAATCAAGTTGTCCTTTGAATGCTGCAGCGTGTTTGAGATGTAACAAAATATCAAAACAATCAGCATTGAAAATAATAACCTTGCCCTTCCATATTTTTCCCATTTGTAGATCAACACAGGAAATAGCAAGTAGAAGAAAAACTCCGTAGAAATACTCCACGATGGGATGTTGTAGGAGAAAAAATACTCAGGAACGGGAATCCACGCATTCACCATGAACAAATTTGCCAGCGCTATTGGTGTATCCCACTCCAGCGACAACAGCCAATATGTCAGGAAAAAACTGAAAACAAGCGCCGGCCAGACCCTGGCGACTCTGGCACGGTAAAAGCTGAAAATCTTCGGCCAGGTTTCCAGGCGTTGATACACATAGGCCAGAATAAAACCTGAAAGAACAAAGAAGAAAGAAACCCCTTGCCCAAATATCGAAGATTCACCCGGTGTGGAGCCCAGCCCAAATAATCCGAGTGATATTGAGTGGTGAAAAACGATCATGCCAGCGGCGAAAAAACGCAGCGATGTCAGGCAATCGAGTCTCGCAATGGTTTTCAATGGTTTATTCCACAGCCATGCCCGCATGCAGGCATCAAGCAGCTTTTCTTGAACCGTTCAGATCGCGGCCTTGCACGGTCTGCGTCTGGTGGTTGAGCAGGTCGTCATTCAAATGTGATTGAAGCAATATGAGCTTGACCACCACGTTGTCACATGTTCCTCGAACTTCAGGCATTGGTCGTCATGTCATTGAGCGCTGCCAGTCGCTCGGGTGTGCCGACATCGGTCCAGGCGCTGGTGTACAGCTCTGCAGAGACCTGGCCCTTATCCATGGCCAGGCGCAGCAGCGGGCCCAGCGGGGCCTTCATGCCAGCCGGGTTGCCAGCAGCGATGTCGCACCAGGGTGGCGCAAACAGCGCATGGCGGTACAGGCCGATGGTGGAATAGGTGTAACGTGGTCGCGGGTCGTCATCGGGCAGGTTCAGGGCCAGGCCGGTGTCTGCATCCAGAGCGAAATCACCGCCCGGTTTGTGCTCGGGGTTGGGCACCAGCCACAGGTGGGCCAGTTTGCCGCTGGCGCGAAAGCCTTCAACAGCAGCCCGGCTGAACTCAAAGTCTGGCGCAAAAACGTCAGCCGCGACGACCCAAAACACATCGCTGCCACCGTCTGCAAGGTGTGGACAAAGCAGCGGCAGTGCCCGGCAAATGCCGCCAGCGGTCTCCAGAGCGGCACCAAAGTCTTCTCCTTCGCGCGAATAGTGGAGATGAAGAAGCTCCTGACTTAATAGCTGCTTGCGCTTATCCAATAAGGGCTGGAGGGCAAACATGCCGTGAAACTCCTGCTCAATTTGCGGCCCTAGCCAAGCCGTGTTGATGACTGCACGGGTAAAGCCGCCGAGCAGCAGCGCTTCCAGATGCCACTGCAGCAGAGGCTTGCCCCGCACCCGCAGCAACGGTTTGGGGCAGGTGTCGGTCAGCGGGCGCATGCGCTCGCCGCGGCCAGCGGCCAGCAGCATGGCCGTCGCCAAACGGCTGGTGCGCGGCGCTAAGGTGGAGTTTGGCGTTGACAAAGGTGGCCTCACAAAATCAGATGAGGCCCAGAGCATAGCCCAGTGCCAGCGCCCTGGCCGCGATTCAAAGCCAGCGCACCGAACCCCGGTAGGCATGCCAACTGGCATGCCCCAGCAGCGGCCCAACCGCCAGCAGGCCGAGCGCCCAGGGCAGCAGCAGCGATGCCGCCACCAGCAGCACAATCACTGCGCCCCACAGCAGCATGACGGCAGTGTTGTTGACGACCACCTCCAAGCTGGTGATGGCGGCGCTGATGGCATCGGTATCGCGGTCCAGAATCATCGGGATCGACACCACCGCAATGGCAAAAACCAGCGCGGCAAAGACCCCGCCAACCAGGCTGTAGGCAATCACAAAATCAAGATTGTCGGGGTTGAACACCGCCTGCACCACGCCCACCGAGGACGGCAGCCCGGTGTTG
>DAOSLL010000320.1:0-5127 GCA_035368905.1 Rhodoferax sp. | reverse complement strand
GCCAATACCGGTACCCCCTGCTGCCGCAAACACCACATCAGCACCCTTGGCAAACTGGGCCTTGGCCAACTCGCCACCGCGTGCCGGGTCATTCCAGGCGGCGCCGGTCGTGCCGGTCATGTTGGCAAACACCTCAGCCTTCGGGTTGACATATTTGACACCCTGCTCATAGCCACACTGGAACTTGCGAATCAGCGGAATGTCCATGCCACCAACAAAGCCAACTTTGCCGGTTTTGCTGGCCATCGCGGCCATGGCACCAACCAAAAAGCTGCCCTCTTGCTCTTTGAACACCACCGACTCGACATTGGGCTGATTGACCACCATGTCGATAATGGCGAACTGAAGCTTGGGGAACTCCTTGGCCAGTTTTTCAATGGCCGATGCCTGGCCAAATCCGATGCCAATGATTGGCCTGGCCCCTTTTTCAGCCATCCGGCGCAAGGCCTGCTCGCGCTGTGACTCGTTGGTGACTTCAAACTCCAGGTAATTCTTGCCGGATTCTTTCTTCCACTTTTCCATGCCGTTGTAGGCCGCTTCGTTGAACGACTTGTCAAATTTGCCGCCCATGTCAAACACCACAGCGGGCTCAGCCAGAAGCGCTGTGCTGGACAAAGCGGCGCAAACCAGCGCACTCAAACGAAAAGCGAATTTCAACGTCATGACAGATCCCTTTCAAAGGTTGGACAAATCCTGGCAATGAGGCTCACCGCCAGGCCAGCGATGACTATGCCACGAATACAGTGCGCTAAACGAAAGGACACATATGCTGCGGTCCACACACTTCAAGCCAACGTGCATGATTCTGGTCGTCGGCTCCGCCAATTTGAACTGTGCGGTCCGTGCCCACCAGATTTCCGCCCTCCCCCGGAGAAACCGTGCCGGGAATCGACTTCAACACCTGCCCCAGCGGGCAAGGTGCCAACCAGGCAGTGGCCTGCGCCCAGGCGGCGCGTACTCAGAGACACGGGTGTTCAAAATACCGGGGCCAATTCTTTTTTCCAAGGTGCGATACTTGGACTCCCGTGCTTGAAAACTTGGCTGTTATCGATCCAAACAAGCTTTCCATAGTTCTCAAACTCATAGTTCTCAAGGACCCGCCGCCATGAACTACAAATCTGTTTTGACATCACTTATTTGCCTGAGCTTGTCGCTTTTAACCCAGGCCGCAACCGTGCTGCCCATGTACCTTGATGAAATTGTGGCTGACGCAGCGGTGGCTTTTGAGGGTGTATGCAAAGATACCCGAACTGAGCTTGATGCCCAGACCGGTCTGGTGGCCACCTATACAACGTTTGACATCATCGATTTGCTCAAAGGCTCAGCAAAGGCCACCCACACCATCAAGCAACTTGGCGGAAACACCGGCACGGTCGCCTACAAGGTGGGTGGTACGCCTTCTTTTGTCGTGGGAACCCGTTACGTCGTGTTTCTTTACGGTGCATCCAGTGCAGGGTTTTCCAGCCCGGTCGGCCTCACTCAAGGCCGTTTCATGATCCGCAACGGCCCCGGTGGTGACGAGCTTTCCAATGGTCGTGATTTCAAGGAAATGTTGCGACCGTATCCTGACCGTTTGCTGCCACCTGGTGCCAAAAAGGCTGTTCAGCAAGCTACAGGAGAACTTGGTCATTTGGACCTTGCTGAGTTCAAGCAGATCGTCAGACAGCCTGGCAGCACGGCAAAATGAACCGCAAACTGCTGTTTCAGATCGCCTGCGCCGTCGCTTTGACAAGCGCTTTCAGTAATCGGGTACAGGCTGCCGGACCCTTTGTCGTTTTCAACGGGGTTCCCGTCAAGTATGCAGGTGCGGGGGCCATTGTCCTGAACTACGACCAAGGCAGTCTTGGGAGCCGAACGAAAGCACAGGCGGATACCATCGTGACACAAGCCGTGTCACTTTGGACCAATGTGGCGACATCAACCGTGACGATTTCACGCGGAAGCGATTTGCCGGCTGACGTGAATACTTCCAACTACCTTACCTATTTCGGTACGCTGAACGCCAGTGTTTCCGGCGATGGTCTGAACCCGGTTGTTTACGATTCAGACGGATCAATCATTGATCTGTTTTTTGGCGTTGGGGCAAAAAACAGTCTGTTAGGCTTTGCTGGTTCGGCCTGGTCGTACTCCTATCCCGACTTCATCGGCACTTTCACTGATGGCCGCGCCGTCATCAACGGATGGAGGTCGGTCACCGACGACACCATGAAGGCGGTCATAGCGCATGAGATCGGACACCTGATCGGCCTGGACCACACCCAAATCGACAGTTCCCAGGGCTTGACATCAGCTTACCCGTCCAACTATCCGTTGATGTATCCCATCGCCTATCGCAGTTTCGTCAGTTTGCATGAAGACGATGTCGCGGCTGTCAGTGCCCTTTATCCCGATGCCGCACTGGGTGGCACTTACGGCACATTGACTGGCACATTTGTGCAAGCCAATGGCACTCCGGTTCGCGGTGCAAATCTTTGGGCACAGGAAACCGTCAGTCATCAACTGTTTAGCGTTGTGTCTGACTATCTCGATCAAGGCACCGGTTATTTCAAGTTGATCCTGCCTGCAGGTGCTTACAACCTGCACGCGCAAGCCGTAAAAACTTCCTTTACGGGTGCCTCAGGCGTGGGTCCCCACGCCACAAACTCGGCAGACTTTTCTTTCCAGGCACCCCTTTACGTTGGCGGGGTGGCGATGACACCCTTGACCTTGGGCAACGGGACTCCGGTCAAGATTTCAATTGTTGCAGGGTGTGCTGCCACGGCAACATTCAGGATGGATGGCACCGGAGACATCGGCGGGAACTGTCCAATTGTTCCCGGGGTGCCCACAGCCGTCAGTGTCAAGGCTGGTGCCGGCAGCGCAATTGTGTCTTTTACGCCACCGCTGAATGCCGGTAGCACCACAAGCTACACGGTCAACTGCACGGCAGCAGGCCAGCCCACGGGAACGCAATCAGGAACAACATCGCCCATCCGGGTTGATGGCCTTACACCAGGCGCAACCTACTCTTGCACGGTCTACGCAAGCAACGCGGCAGGAACCAGCGCGACCACCGCGCCGGTTCCGGTGATCGTGGGTAAAAAAATCGATCTGACCCCAATATTGATGTTGCTGCTGGATTGAACTGGGTTGCAGGCAATTCAACCGACCGTCGGCAGAACATCTGAACCAACAGGTGCTGCTTCGAACATGCCCGTCGTCATTGTTTTGGCCTCAGGGCGCGGTGAGCGTTTTGCTGCGTCGGGGGGAGTCACTCACAAATTGCAAGCGCAACTGATTGGCAAAACAGTTCTGCAGCACACACTGGACGCAGTGTGGGGCAGCGGTCTTGCGTGGCATCTTGAAGATGAAGGCCACACCGGCATGGGCGACTCGATCGCAGCCGCAGTGCAAAAAACATCGCAAGCGAATGGATGGCTGATCCTGCCGGCGGATCTGCCGCTGATTCAAAGCAGCAGCATCATGGCAGTTGCAATGGCACTGGTGAGCCATGAAGTGGTTGTTCCTGTTTACCAAGGGCAACGTGGCCATCCGGTGGGGTTCTCCGTGGTGTGTCGCCAGGCATTGTTGTGTTTGCGGGGAGATCGTGGGGCGGCTACCGTTGTCCGTTCGCATGTCACCACGGAATTGAAATTGGACGATAAGGGTTGCGTGACTGATATTGACACCGTAGAAGACTTGAATGTCGCCGAGCGTCTGTTGAGACATGCAGGACCTGCAACACAATAGTCGCCGTCTTTGGGGTTCGCAACGCCAGAACATCAGGGGGTGACTGAGCGCAGTGCCAAGCCACAAATCCGCCCCAACCCAAGGAAAAAATCTGCTTCTGACGCTGAAACCTGAACAGTGTCAGATTCAGACCTGTTCAGTCTGAAGGCCCCAAATGACATTTGAAGGCGGCAATGGCAATCATGCGGCTCACTAAAAACCGACCGAATGACAGCGGTAACTTGCCACTGCCGAATGCCAAACTGTTATCATTTCAATAGCTGCCAGCGCATGCTGCATAAGCGCTGCAGGCCATTCTTATCTCAAAATCCTGATTCCACCTGGCACGCACCATAGCGCCGCTGATGGCCCGCAGGATATGGTGTCAGAGCCCGAATCAGGGTAGCGCAGTCAAGCCGAACCAGCCACATTGGGCCCGAATGGCGAGCAGCTCCAGGGTCTGCTACCAAATGCGCCTGTGCTGCCGGTGGCGGCAATGGCGCCGGGTGTTCAACAGTCAGGATGCCGACTCAGGGCCTGGCTGGACTGATTCCATGCCAGGTGGCTTTTTCAACTGGCTGCGGCCCGACATCCGCTCAATCAGGCTGCCAGCAACTGGGCGTGCATTTCCTGCAGCGAAATCACCCCAAGCTGGTCCATGTGACGCATGCCTTCGACTGCTGCCTCGGCACCAGCGATGGTGGTAAAGGTGGTCACCCGTGCCAGCAGCGCGGAGGTACGAATCTGGCGCGAGTCAGCAATCGCGTTGCGACGCTCCTCGACGGTATTGATCACCAAAATGATCTCGTTGTTTTTCATCATGTCCACAATGTGTGGTCGGCCTTCGGTGACTTTGTACACCACACCGCAGGGAACACCCGCTGCGCTGATGGCTGCGGCGGTACCTTTGGTGGCCACCACGACAAAGCCCATATCGACCAAGGCCCGGGCGACCTCGACGGCACGCGGTTTGTCGCTGCCCTTGACCGACACAAACACCTTGCCGCTGGATGAACCATCAGGCAACAACGGCCGGGGCAGCTTGGTGCCAGCGCCCAATTGCGACTTGACAAATGCTTCGCCGAAAGTCTTGCCAACACCCATGACCTCGCCGGTGGATTTCATCTCGGGACCCAAAATGGTATCGACACCGGGGAACTTGACAAACGGGAACACCGCCTCTTTGACGCTGAAATACGGCGGTGTCACCTCACGCGTGATGCCTTGGGCTGCCAGTGTTTGCCCGACCATGCAGCGCGCTGCCACCTTGGCCAGTTGCACGCCGGTGGCCTTGGACACAAACGGCACGGTACGCGAAGCACGTGGATTCACCTCAAGCACGTAGATGACATCCCGCCCGTCAATGTGCTGAATCGCAAACTGCACGTTCATCAGGCCGACGACGTTGAGCGCCTGCGC
>DAOSLL010000319.1:0-5143 GCA_035368905.1 Rhodoferax sp. | reverse complement strand
GTTGACAACATCTACCGTTTCACGCTGGCCGGCACTGAAGTGTCAGCATTGCTGGGCCGCATGCCTTCCGCTGTGGGTTACCAGCCGACGTTGGCTGAGGAAATGGGTCGCCTGCAAGAGCGGATCACCTCGACCAAGGTCGGTTCAATCACCTCTATTCAGGCGGTGTACGTGCCAGCCGATGATTTGACCGACCCGTCTCCTGCCACTACCTTTGCCCACTTGGATTCCACAGTTGTGCTAAGTCGGGACATTGCATCGCTCGGTATTTACCCAGCCGTCGACCCGCTCGACTCCACCAGTCGCCAGCTTGATCCGCTGGTAGTGGGTCTGGACCACTACGAAACTGCCCGTGCCGTGCAAGGCACCCTTCAACGCTATAAAGAACTGCGCGATATCATTGCCATTCTGGGGATGGACGAATTGGCCCCGGAAGACAAGCTGACTGTGGCACGTGCCCGCAAGATCCAGCGCTTTCTGTCCCAGCCGTTCCATGTGGCTGAAGTGTTCACCGGCTCGCCTGGCAAATACGTGTCGCTTGCTGAAACCATCCGCGGGTTCAAGATGATTGTGGCGGGCGAGTGTGACCACCTGCCAGAGCAGGCCTTTTACATGGTTGGCACGATCGATGAAGCCTTCGAGAAAGCCAAGAAGATCTAACAACCCTGGCGGGACAGGGTGGCGTCGCATGGCATCAAACTCTGTCCCCATTAGATTAGGAACACCATGAACACCATCCACGTTGATGTGGTCAGTGCCGAAGAGTCAATTTTCTCAGGTGAGGCGCGCTTTGTCGCGCTGCCTGGCGAGGCAGGCGAACTCGGTATATATCCGCGCCATACACCGCTGATTACCCGTATCAAAGCCGGTTCAGTGCGCATTGAGATGGCTGACGGTGGCGAAGAGTTTGTATTTGTGGCCGGCGGCATACTTGAAGTTCAACCAAATTGCGTTACCGTGCTGTCCGACACCGCCATACGCGGTAAAGACCTGGACGACGAAAAGGCAAATGAAGCCAGGTTGGCGGCTGAAGAGGCGGTCAAGAATGCCAAGTCGGATCTGGATTTGGCTAAAGCCTCGTCCGAGTTGGCAATCATGGCAGCGCAAATCAGTGCTTTGCGAAAGTACCGCGGGAAGAAATAGGGCATCTTGGTAGCAGACAAACCCCTGCTTTTTTGCCACTGTCTCAGAAGGCCTGATCCCAAAAAGATCAGGCCTTTTTATTGGTGACGACGCACTTTCGGGCGGGACTTGGCACACGAGTTTTGCCGAGATTGTTTGTTTACATCTGATTGGATTTGCTAAACTGGTTTGGTTTTAGATCAATACAAAGTCAGGAAGCAGATGTCCAATCCGGTCACCGCAAATGAGGTTGTCCGCAACAAGGATCAGCCAGATGACCTGTTGGCTTGCTTGCAAATCATCGCCAGGGCGCACGGTCAATCCGCCACCTACGATGCATTGATGTCGGGTTTGCCCGCAGAGAATGCCCGGCTGACACCCGGTCTGTTTGCCAGAGCGGCCAAGCGCGCTCATCTGAGCAGTCGTTTGGCCCAGTGTCGGCTTGATCAACTCACGAGCAGTTTGTTTCCGGTCATCTTGCTGCTCAAAGGTGAACGCGCTTGCGTGCTGCTGGAGTTCGACGACAGCGTTTCCCAGGCCACCATCATTTACCCGGAACTCGTCGATGCCCCGGTGACGGTTCCACTGGACAAGCTATTGCTGGAGTACACCGGCGATGCCATTTATGCACGTCCCACGCAGCGCTACGACGCGCGCACACCAACGGTTCGCGACGGGCGGCACGACCATTGGTTCTGGGGTGTCATTGCCGAGAGTCGTCCGCTCTATCAGGATGTGCTTGTAGCGGCGTTTCTGGCTAACCTCTTTGCGCTTGGCATGCCGCTTTTTACCATGAATGTTTATGATCGCGTTGTGCCCAACCAGGCGATTGATACCTTATGGGTGCTGGCTCTAGGTCTGGTGTTGATGATGGTCAGTGACCTGGTGTTGCGAACCATGCGTGGACGCTTTGTTGACCTCGCCAGCAGTCGCGCCGATGTCAAATTGTCCGCCTTTATCATGGAGCGGGTGCTTGGCATGCGTATGGAGCAACGCCCTACTTCTGCGGGGTCCTTTGCATCCAACCTCCGTGCCTTTGAGTCGGTCAGGGATTTTATTGGCTCTGCCACAGTGGTGGCTTTCATCGATCTGCCTTTTGCGGTCATTTTTATAGTCGCCATCGGCTGGATTTCATGGGCCATGCTGATTCCCTTGTTTTTCGGCGGAGCCATCATGGTTCTGTATGCATTGGCGGTGCAGGGACGTATGCACGAGCTTGCGGAAACCACCTATCGAGCGGGTGCCCAGCGCAACGCTACCTTGATTGAAGGTCTGGTTGGCTTCGAAACCATCAAAGCCATGGCAGCCGAGTCGCCCATTCAGCGCAAATGGGAAAAAAGCGCAGCCTTGCTGGCACGTGTCGGCGCACAACTGCGTTTGCTGTCCACCACGGCCAGCAACACTTCGGCCTTTGTCCAGCAACTGATCAATCTGGTGATTGTGGTGATCGGTGTTTATTTGATCTATGACCGTCAACTCAGCATGGGGGGGTTGATTGCCTGCACCATGTTGGCAGGCCGTGCCATGGCCCCCGTCAGCCAGGTGGCAGGCTTGCTGGTGCAGTACCACACGGCAGCAACAGCACTCACATCACTCAATGAAATGATGAAGCGCGAGGTCGAGCGCCCGCAAGAAACCAGTTTTATCAGCCGGGGACGATTCTCAGGCGCCATTGACTTTCGTGAGGTGTCATTTAGCTATCCCGGTCAAACCGCCTCATCGCTGCGTAACATCAGCCTGAGAATCAAGGCAGGCGAAAAGGTTGCCATTCTCGGGCGCATCGGTTCCGGCAAGACTACCCTTGAAAAGCTCATCCTCGGACTCTATCGGCCCAGTGAAGGTGCGGTGCTGGTGGACAGCATCGACTTGAGACAGCTTGACCCGGCAGAGTTGCGTCATCAAATCGGCTACGTGCAACAAGACATCATACTTTTTTATGGCACCTTGCGTGAAAACATCACTATGGGGGCACCTCTCGCGTCCGACGCTGAAGTCGTCAAGGCCGCAGAAGTTGGTGGCATCCTTGGCCTGGTCAACCAACATCCCCAGGGCTTTGATATGCTGGTCGGTGAGCGTGGCGAATCCCTCTCCGGCGGACAACGCCAGGGTGTTGCCATCGCACGCGCGGTCATTAACAACCCCGCCATCTTGCTGCTTGACGAGCCAACCTCGTCCATGGACTACTCCAGTGAAGATGACATCAAGCGTCGCCTTTCGGAGTTCGCTCAGGACAAGACCGTCGTACTGATCAGCCACCGCACTTCTTTGCTCGACCTGGTTGACCGAATCATCGTCATGGACGGCGGCAAAATCGTCGCCGATGGGCCAAAAGAACAAGTGATCACTGCTCTCAAGCAGGGGCGTATTGGAAAGGCTGCATGATGGCATGGTTCAGTGCAAAGGCTTTTGAACGCAGCGGCGCAGCAATCAAGCGCGCCAGCAGGTCAAGCGAAGCGACTTTTGGCCCACTGGTCAAGCGGCTCACCCCGATCGAAACCAATGACAACCTGAACTGGGCTGGCGATGCCGACTGGGCGCGCCTTCAGCAAGACCCCTTGCGGGCACGTGGCCTGCTGCGCGTTGTCGCTGGCGCATTGCTGGTGATGCTGGTGTGGGCAGCGTTCGCCCCGATCGACGAAATCACCCGGGGTGAGGCCCGCGTAGTGCCCACCACCCAGGTTCAAATCGTCCAGAGTGTTGACGGTGGCGTGGTCGAGGCTTTGCTGGTCAAAGAGGGCCAGATTGTTGAAGCCGGCCAACTGCTATTACGGGTTGACCCAACGCGGTTTGTCTCAAACATGCTGGAAAGCCGTGCCGGACAAACCGGCTTGCAGGCCAAGGCATTGCGTCTGGAGGCATTGACACGCGGCACCCCGTTTACTCCCCCGGCCGCGTTGATGAAAGAAGCACCCGAGGTGGTCGCCCAGGAATTGCGCCTGTACGAGTCACGCCGCGCCGAAATCAGCGCGCAGACCTCCATCTACCAAAGCCAACTGGTTCAGCGCCAGCAAGAGCTCAACGAAGTCCGTGCCCGCCGCGATCAAGCTGAGCGCAGCCTGGAACTGATGACCAAAGAACTCAACGCCACCCGACCCATGGTGGCCACTGGAGCGGTGTCAGAGGTTGAGGTGCTGCGCCTTGAGCGCGAAGTCGCCCGGCTTCGCGGCGACCGTGAACAAGCCACCGCCCAAATCTCGCGTGTTCAGTCCGCCATTCAGGAAGCTAGCAGCAAAATCAACGAAGTCCAGCTCACTAGCCGCAACCAGATGAGTGCCGAACTGTCTGAGACCATGAGCAAGCTTGCCAGCCTGTCGCAAGGTGGCAAGGCGCTGGAAGACAAGGTCAAGCACGCCGACATCAAGTCGCCCGTGCGTGGTACCGTCAAGCGGCTGCTGGTAAATACTGTGGGTGCCGTGGTGCAGCCCGGCAAGGAAGTGGTTGAAGTTGTGCCGCTCGATGATGCCTTGATTCTTGAAGTTCAGATTGCGCCAAAAGACATCGGGTTTTTGCGCGCAGGCCAGGGGGCCATGGTCAAGTTCAGTGCCTATGATTTTTCGATTTACGGTGGCCTGGCGGCAGAGGTTTTCCTGATTGGCGCAGATTCGGTACTGGACGAAAAAGGCAATGCTTTCTACCATGTGCGGGTGAAAACCAAACAAACCAGCCTTGGTCCCAATTTGCCCATCATTCCAGGCATGGTCGCTCAGGTCGACATCATGACAGGCAAAAAAACCGTGCTGACGTACCTGCTTAAGCCGGTACTGCGGGCCAAAGCCAACGCACTGACTGAAAGATAGGTGGGCACCATGACCGTTCAACAGCATTTTCTCAGTACCCGCTTAGGCCCGACACCGGCGCGCTGGTGTCAGGCCTTTCCAGCCGGACAAGTGCACACCCTGCAAGAGTTGCGGTTGCAGGTGGCCAAGAATTGGCTGGGCCTGCTGTGGCTGACCAGCGATGACCCGCGCTGGCCAGATCACCTGCGGGCAGTTCGCCAACAGCAGGCTGGCTTGCCGGTGGT
>DAOSLL010000318.1:0-5151 GCA_035368905.1 Rhodoferax sp. | reverse complement strand
GCTGTAAATACCTTCCCAAATTCTGGGCAACAGGTCCAGCGGCAACAAGTCCATGGCATTGAGCAGAAAAATCCAGACAAACACCGTCAGCGCCAGCGGTGCAACCAATTTGCGACTGGTGGCATTGTGAACAATCGATTTGGCTTGGCCGTCAACCATTTCCATGAGTATTTCAACGGCCGCCTGGAAGCGTCCTGGCACTCCCGCTGTGGCGCTACTGGCCGCCTTCCAGAGAAAAAAACTGCCAACAACGCCCAGAAGAATGGAGAAAAACAGGGAATCGATGTTGAAGACAGAAAAATCAACGATTTCGGTCTGGGTTTTATTCTGCCAATGGGTCAGGTGATGAACGATGTAGTCACTGGCTGACGGTGCGTTTGCTTCTGCGGACATGGTTAACTCTTACTCATCAGTTTCAATTTTGGACGCATCAACAGCGCCACCCAATATACCTTCAGGGTTACCACCAAACCGATCAACATGACCAACCAGTCCAGCCCAGCAACCAACTTTGGTGCCGCAAAAAGCATCGCGACCGAGACCGCAATTTTTGCGGCTTCCCATACAAAAAAACCAAACCCGGCAGTCATTGCGTTGATCGACGAGAACTGACTCATCAAGCCCCGGGCAAACAGCATTGCCGGAATGACCACCACCAATGCCCCATAAGCTGCAGACCACACCACTGCCAAGTTCATGGTGAAAAGCCAGGCCAACAACGACACCAGAAACCCTACCACCACCTGTAACCGTATCACTCGCCAAGGCGAAATGGGTGGCTGGATTTCCCGCAACGCTTGAGCCTCTTCCCGGCTTAACCGCCTGAACTCCAATGCTTCAGAATCTTCAGCATCAAAGTCATTTTGTGGCGTAATTATCGGCATCTCAAATTACACGCAGGTTACACGCTTTGGCTGTCTTCGGGGCCTTAATTATAGGTCGAAAGATGCTGTAAACAGGCTGCCGGGCGGCTCCTGTTCTGATTGCGCCTCAGTTAGGGCGCGTCATTGATAGCAGCCAGTCGAGGAAGATTCTGCTCACCGTGTTGTCCAGGCCTTCAGGTTGCACCAGATAGTAGGCCCTGCGTTCTGGCAAGGCTTGGTCGCAAGCAACCACCAGTTCACCACCCGCGAGTTCGGCGCCAACCAGCAATTTGGGCACCAGTGCCACACCCATGCCGCAACTTGCAGCGGCTGCCGTCATCGAAAACAGTTCAAAACGCGGGCCCACCAACGCCTGCGGTGCGACCACGCCCTGCGCCTCGAACCACTGCCGCCAAGCCATTGTGCGGGTGCTTTGCTGCAGCAACGGCAGCGTCGCAATGACTTGAGGTGACAGACTGGTGTGGGCGCCAAGCCACTTCGGGTGACACACCGGCACCACATCTTCATCCAGCAGTTTGGTAGTCTGGGTGCCGGCCCAGTTGACCAGTTGCGCGGGGGTGCCAGCAAACAGCGCGGCATCAAAGGGGGTATCGGCAAACATGAAGGGGCGAGTACGCGTTTCAATGTGAACGGTGATGTCAGGGTGTTGCTCTTTCAGCAGTGGCAGGCGTGGAATCAGCCAACGGGTGGCGAAGGTCGGGACTGCCGCCAGCTTCAGTATCTGCGCCCGGCCCTGGCTGCTCATGACATCGAGTGTGTCCTGCTCCAGCGCAGCCAGGCGAGGCGCGACCTGACGTGCATAGTCTGCCCCGCTTTCGGTCAGTGTGACACCGTGGCGAGTCCGGCGAAACAGCGCCACGCCAACGAACGCTTCCAGCGTGCTGATCTGGCGCGAAACCGCACCCTGGGTCAGTGCAAGTTCCTGGGCCGCGCGGGTATAGCTTTGGTGGCGTGCCGCAGCTTCAAAACACGCCAGCGCTTGGAGGGACGGGATTTTTCTGCGCATGATGCATGCAATGTACCCATGTTCTGCGCACCGCAAAAAGCAGATCGCTTCAACAATTAGAGCTAACAGCGCCTTGATGACAAGCGCCAAGTCCAAAAATGATGCGCGCATTGACCCAAGGCTGGCGCTGATGGCACATGTCTTCTGGTCATCTATTGGGTAGCTTGGTTGCTGATGTTTGCCTTTGCCGAGATCCCAATTACGGATCGGTCGATGGGGCATCGGCTTCGCGCCGACCGTTGCGGCGCCTTGTTCGCGTCCTTATTGACCGATGGGTGGGCGGCTGTCGGCCTGCAAGTTCGGCACAAGCTGGCCACGCTGGGGTCGATTCTTGCCAACGATCCCATAGGTCCGACGGGCGCCATGGACGCGAACTTTGACATTGAATGCTTGGAGTGTGAATGTTGCACATTTCATTTTTTGGCAAAGCAAGCTACGCTATATTAACAATAGCTTTACAGGCATTGATATAGGGCGATAGAGCCGATTCTTGTCAGGGCTTCTTAACAACTATAGTCTTGGGTTCATTCCTTGGATATTCCTTAGGCGCATGCCTTGATGCAAAAAAGTCGTTTGTGCAGCGTGGCCTGCGGCGCTAACATGCAGTCATCTCAGCACTGACCGAAAGACCCCCATGGCGCACGCAGCATTCAACTGGCAAGACCCCTTTTTACTTGAGCAGCAACTCACCGACGACGAGCGCATGATCAGGGACGCAACCAGCGCCTACTGCCAGGACAAGCTGCTGGTGCGTGTGGTGGAAGCCTTTCGCAAAGAGCAAACCGATGTCAGCATCTTTCGGGAGATGGGCGAACTCGGGCTGCTGGGTCCGACGATTCCGGAAAGTTACGGTGGCCCTGGCCTGAATTACGTCGCGTACGGCCTGATTGCCCGCGAGGTCGAGCGGGTGGACAGCGGGTATCGCTCCATGATGAGCGTGCAAAGCTCGCTGGTGATGCTGCCGATTTTTGAGTTTGGCAACGAAGCCGCGAAACAGAAATACCTGCCCAGGCTGGCCACTGGTGAGTGGATTGGCTGCTTTGGGCTGACCGAGCCCGACCACGGCTCCGACCCCGGCAGCATGCTCAGCCGTGCCGTCAAGGTGGCCGGTGGTTACAGGCTCAGCGGCAACAAGATGTGGATTTCCAACAGCCCGATTGCGGATGTGTTTGTGGTCTGGGCCAAGGAGGTGTCCGAATCCGGCGCGGTTGGCCCGATTCGTGGTTTTGTGCTGGAAAAAGGTGCGGCCGGATTGAGCGCCCCGGCCATTCACGGCAAGGTCGGTCTGCGCGCCAGCATCACCGGTGAAATCGTCATGGATGGGGTGTTTTGCCCGGAGGAAAACGCTTTTCCCGAAGTGCGCGGCCTCAAAGGCCCGTTCACCTGCCTCAACAGCGCCCGCTACGGCATCGCCTGGGGTGCGTTGGGTGCCGCAGAAGACTGCTGGTTGCGCGCACGCCAGTACGTGTTGGAGCGCCAGCAATTTGGCCGCCCGCTGGCGGCCAACCAGTTGATCCAGAAGAAACTGGCTGACATGCAGACCGAAATTTCGCTGGGCTTGCAAGGCTGTTTGCGCCTGGGACGCATGAAAGACGAAGGCATCGCCTCGGTCGAAATCACGTCCATCCTGAAGCGCAACTCCTGCGGCAAGGCGCTTGACATTGCCCGCCTGGCGCGCGACATGATGGGTGGCAACGGTATCAGCGATGAATTCGGCGTCGCCCGGCATCTGGTGAATCTGGAAGTGGTGAACACTTATGAAGGCACGCACGACATCCACGCCCTGATTCTGGGGCGGGCACAGACCGGAATTGCCGCGTTTGGAAACTAGACACCCATGCTCGGTGCTGCGTCGGCTGGCATGCATTGACAGGCGTTGGCCATGAGTCAGGAAGTATTTGAAGGACAGTGCCAGTGCGCATCGATTCGTTACCGTGTTACCGGGGCATCGCTAACGATGTTTGCATGCCATTGCACCGAATGCCAGCGACAGTCGGGTAGTGCGTTTGGGATGGCTTTGTGGATCAAGCAGCCAGTAGTCGAGATCAGTGGCGGCCCCATCAAGGAGTGGATTCGCCAAATGCCCTCGGGAAAACAGATGTCGTGTCAGTTTTGCCCTGACTGCGGCACACGCCTCTTTCACAAGGTGATGGGGCAAGACCAAATTCTCAGTATCAAGCCCGGAACCCTGAACAATCCGCGGGACATTGCACCAGTTGGACACATATGGCTCGGTAGCAAGCAAAAGTGGCTTGCCGCCGACCACGGTCTGCTTCACTATGTGGGTAACCCCGAGGCATTTGACGCACTCATGGACGCATGGGCGCAGCAATGTTAAAAAAGGTCAGATTCCAGTTATTTTTGTTTGCGGAGTTTTTGGGTGCGCCCAGGAATTCAACCTACCGTCACCGGAGTTACCTGTGCAGCGCCTTCGTTTCACCTTGACTGATGCCGGTTGGTATTTGGCTTTTCAGCGGCGCACACCAACGCTGATCGGGTTATGGGAGTTTTGGCCGGTGGCCGACTTCGCCAAGCGCAGCGCGTTGAGGCCACTGGCCACAAGCCCCACGGCCAGCCAACCCAACGAGACCGACACCGACTGACCCCCTGAATTCGACCCGTCAAAAATTAACCACACCACCATGACAATCCAGCCAGCCGCCCTCTCCCACCTCAAAGTTCTCGACCTGTCCCGCGTGTTGGCTGGCCCCTGGTGCACCCAGATGCTGGCTGATCTGGGGGCCGACGTGATCAAGGTTGAACGCCCCGGTGCCGGTGACGACACCCGCCACTGGGGGCCGCCCTTCTTGAAAGATGCCGCCGGTGCGGATACCACCGAGGCCACCTATTTCACCGCCTGCAACCGCAACAAGCGCGCCATTACCCTGGACATGGCCCAGCCAGAGGGTCAGGCGCTGATCCTCAGAATGGCAGCGCAAAGTGACATTCTGGTGGAGAACTTCAAAGTCGGTGGACTGCGCCAGTATGGGCTGGACTACCAGAGCCTGAAGGCGGAAAACCCTCGCCTGATCTATTGCTCGGTCACCGGCTTTGGTCAAACTGGCCCGTATGCCGGACGCGCCGGTTATGACCTGATGATCCAGGCGATGAGCGGGCTGATGAGTATCACCGGCCAGGCTGACACAGAGCCCGGCGGTGGCCCAATGCGCATCGGCGTGGCGCTGATCGACATCCTGACCGGCATTTACGCCACCAGCGCGATACTGGCGGCCCTTGAAGTGCGCCACCAGACCGGCGAGG
>DAOSLL010000317.1:0-5155 GCA_035368905.1 Rhodoferax sp. | reverse complement strand
TGACAAGCGTGTCATCGATGTGGCCAACGAGTTCTGCGATGAAGTGAGGTTGCGCTGTGCTGTCAACGAATTGATATTACTGTTGATACTGGATGTCATGTGATATCTCCTAAAAGAACCATCTAAATCCGGCGAAATGCCGATCTCACCGTCAGCATTGCTGCTAACGCCATGACCGGTGTGCCACCTAAAGCACTTGCCGGACGACGGGGTTGTTATGACCCGTTGGAATTGATTTCGGGATACCAGCGAGAAACTTTAGCCAAATCACGCAATACGCCCAGTTAACACACGTTTTTGGGTCGACAAAAGAGAAGTAATGGATTTTTAGCCTTCAATTCCACCATATTAGGGTTAACCCTTATAAAGTTTTGCAAATTGCTGCAAATTAGCTGGGCTTTTACCGCTTTTATTGGCAATTTACGGAGGCGCGGTCTCTCCACAATTTACCCATCGTTACTGATTGCCTGTGGAGACTACAGGCTTTGCAATCGGCGGCGAAACCGGTTTGTCTATTTTTTTAGGAGTTTCGCAATGGCCTCAACCATCAATACAAATATCTCGTCGATGACAGCGCAGCGCAACCTGAGTCAGTCGCAGGGCTCGCTAGCAACTTCCATGCAACGCTTGTCATCAGGCTTGCGGATCAACAGCGCCAAGGATGATGCAGCAGGTCTGGCCATTGCAGACCGCATGACCTCACAAATTCGCGGCTCTACACAAGCCGCACGCAATGCAAACGATGGCATTTCTCTGGCGCAGGTTGCGGAGGGGGCTCTGGGTGCGGCCGGCACGATCCTGCAACGGGTGCGAGAACTTGCAGTGCAGTCGGCTAACGCCACCAACTCGGCAAGCGACCGCGCCGCGCTCAACGCAGAGGTGGGACAACTCACCTCTGAACTGGACCGAATTGCAAAATCCACCGAATTCAACGGCCAAAAACTTTTAGATGGTAGTTTTGGCTCCGCTACCTTTCAGGTGGGTGCCAACGCGAACCAAAGCATTACCGCCACGACTGCGAACTTCAGTACTAACAAATACGGCAATAACCGCATTGGTTCGGTAGTGTCAGCTAATGCAGGTGGCGCTGGTGACCTGGTTACGGGTTCTACGGCAAACGCAGTGGCGTCTTCAGCCGGAGCAGCCGCAGCCATTACCAGCCGGATCACCGGCGGTGGCACTGTCATTGTCAATGGTGCCAGTGGCAGTGCGACCATCCCCGTGTCGGCTGGCGACAGCGCAAAGACAGTGGCCGCAGCTATCAACGCACAGTCGGGCACCACAGGTGTTGCAGCCACTGCGCGCACTGAAATTGATCTTGGTACTTTTGCCGCTAATGCCGGTTACACCTTGCAGGTAACGTCGGACAACTCAACCGCAGTATCGATAGCATTCACCGTAGGCAGCCCCGCCAACACGCCCGACAGTCTTGCTGCTGGCATCACCGCCTTCAATGACAAAACATCACAGACTGGCCTGAGCGCAAAACTCAATTCTGCAGGCACTGGCATAACTGTCACAAATGCCACCGGCAATGACATATTGATTGGCAACATATCAGCGACTGGTAGCAACGTAACAGTTGGAACAACTGTAGCCGTCGCATCCAATGGCGCTCCAGCGGCGGCGGCTAATGGAGCTTATGTTACCGGCGCGCTGACCCTTGATTCAGACAAAACCTTTGGCGTAGTGGCTACGGGCGCACAGGCCGCCGCCGCCACAGGCTATTTCAATGCTGCTGCGGCTGGTAGCCAGTTGCAGGCAGCCAGCACACTGGACGTATCAACTGTTGCCGCCGCAACCCGCTCATTGTCAACCGTAGATTCCGCTCTGGCCACCGTCAATGGGCAGCGTGCCAGCTTCGGCGCTCTGCAGTCGAGATTTGAAACCACCATATCCAATTTGCAAACCACAGCAGAAAATCTGAGCGCATCACGTTCACGCATTCAGGATGCCGATTTTGCACTCGAGACTGCCAATCTCTCTCGCACCCAGATCCTGCAGCAGGCCGGCACCGCCATGGTGGCGCAGGCCAACCAGTTGCCGCAGGGTGTGCTGGCGCTGTTGCGTCAATAAACATCGGCAAAAAGGGCTCAAGTTCAACTGAGCCCAGTCGATAACCAGCCAACATTCATATTCGGCGTGTAGGAGTTTTCCCTACACGCCGTTTCTGCGTTTCCGACGCGCGCATTAGCCGTTTTCCGATTCAAGTTTTGCGCTGCCCATTCCAGAATTCAGCCCATGGTGATTCAAACGAGTTGCCGCCCTAAACAGGAGCTGAAAATGACCAACGAGCAAATGCTGAACGAGATCCGGGAAGCCAACATGACTTACCTGATGCTGGCGCAAAACCTGATTCGCCAGGACAAGGCCGAAGCGCTGTTCCGCCTGGGCATGTCGGAAGAGTCTGCCGATCTCATCGGCGCGCTCTCGCCTGCACAGATCATGAAAATTGCATCGGGCAACATGCTGCTGTGCCGCTTCCGGGTGGATGACGACATGGTCTGGAACCTGCTGACCAACCACTCGGTGAACAAGGTAGACAACGATGCCACCACACGCTTGCACGCCAGCATTTTGATGTCCGGCCGTTTCGCCGAGACGATGTAACCCCCCCCATTTTCCGGAGAGAACCACCATGGCCACCAAAAGCGTACTCAAAGATTCGAAGCAGGTTGAACGAGCCGTTGCACTGATTCAGCTGGGCGCCCGCCTGCAAGTGCTGGAGAGCGAAACCGACTTGTCCTACGAACGCTTGTTGCGCCTGTACAAAGAGGTGGCCGGTCGCTCACCCAGCAAGGGGCAACTGCCCTTCTCCACCGAGTGGTTTCTGACATGGCAGCCCAATATCCATGCATCGCTGTTCCAGAACACCTACGAATACCTGACCAAGGTGAGCGCGCTGGAAGACATTGACGCCATCATGAAGGCCTACAAGCTCTACTGTGAGCAGATTGCTGCCTGCGGCGTGGAACCGCTGCTGTCCATCACCCGTGCCTGGCGTCTGGTGAAGTTTGTCGACAACAACATGCTGTCCATGACCAAATGCTCCAAGTGCGGTGGCCACTTTGTCAGCGAAGCCTACGAAAACTCACGGCACTACGAGTGCGGCCTGTGCAACCCGCCCGCCCGCGCCGGCAAGGGTGCGTCCATCGGCGGCATCCTGTTGCACTGATTGCTATTTTTTTGATAGCTACCTGCGCAATATTGACGGGGGCTAGACCCGCATTTCTTACAAAATTCAAGTCGCCCAGCTGCCTGACGATATGATAGAGACAGGCCCCCAAAGGCCTGCCTCTTCAACCCTTGGAGCCCCTGGCTTCCCTGTCACAATGCATTTATGTTCGTAATCATTGGCTGGCTAGTCGTTCTGGGCTGCGTGTTCGGCGTGTTCATCATCCACGGCGGCAACATCTCCGTCATCTTGAAGGCATTACCCTTCGAGATGATCACCATTGGCGGTGCAACGATTGGCGCGTTTCTGGCCAATAACCAGATGAAGGTGGTCAAGTCCACCATGCGCGGACTGGGTGCCTGCTTCAAAGGCAGCAAATACACCAAGGCGCGCTATATGGAGTTGATGGCGCTGCTGTTCGACATCCTGCAGAAAGCGCGCAAGGAAGGCCTGATGGCCATCGAAAACGATGTCGAGAATCCGCACGAATCGGCACTGTTCAAGAAATACCCCACGGTAGGCTCGGACCACCATGTGGTCGAATTCATTACCGATTACCTGCGCATGATGGTCTCGGGCAACCTCAACGCCCATGAGATCGAATCGATCATGGACAGCGAAATAGAAACGCACCACCATGAGGAACATGCCGCGGTGGCCGCCATCCAGCGGATCGCCGGTGGATTGCCGGCTTTCGGTATTGTGGCTGCGGTGCTGGGCGTGGTGAACACCATGGGCTCGGTCGGCCAGCCCCCGGCGGTGCTGGGCGGCATGATCGGCTCCGCGCTGGTGGGAACGTTCCTCGGTATCTTGCTGGCCTACGCTTTCGCCGAGCCGCTGGCCGGCCTGCTGGAGCAAAAGAACGAGGAAGCCGGCAAGGAGCTGCAGTGCATCAAGACCGTTTTGCTGGCCAGCATGCAGGGCTACAACCCTTCCACCGCCATCGAATTTGGTCGCAAGGTTCTGTATTCCACTGAGCGCCCGACGTTCGCGGAGCTGGAAGCCCACGTCAAGAAAAAATAAGGCCATGAGACGCTAGACATGGCAGGAGACGCCAAGAAACTTCAGCCGATCATCATCAAGCGGGTCAAGAAGGGTGGCCACGCAGCGCATGGCGGCGCCTGGAAGATTGCGTATGCCGACTTCGTGACGGCCATGATGGCCTTCTTTCTGCTGATGTGGCTGCTGGGCAGCACGACCGAAGGCGACAAAAAAGGCATTTCCGACTACTTCCAGTCCCCGCTCAAGGTGGCATTACAGGGTGGGTCGGGGGCCGGCGCCAGCAACAGCGTCATCAACGGTGGTGGCAACGACCTCACCCAGTCCGCCGGACAGTCCAAGCGCGGTGATGGTGCCGACAAGTCCGCCAAGAAAATGTCGGGCGACAAGAACAAGGTGGAAACCGCCATGCGCGATGCCAAGCGGCTGGCCGCCTTGAGCGCAAAAATCGCAGGTGTCATTTCCAACAACCCCAAGCTCTCGGAATTCAACTCCCAGATCCGCCTGGAAATTACCCCGGACGGCTTGCAGATCCAGATCGTGGACGACCAGCGCAGGCCCATGTTCGACAGTGGCAGCGCGGTAGTCAAACCCTATATGCGGGAAATTCTGCGCGAAATCGGCATTGCGCTGACGGATGTAGAGAACAAGATCAGTCTGGACGGGCACACCGACCGCGCAGCCTACGGCAATGCGGCCAGGGGTTACAGCAACTGGGAGCTTTCAGCAGACCGCGCCAACGCCACCCGCCGGGAGCTTCGTGCCCAACCACGAGTACGGCTGGATGGTCGGCCCTGAATACAGTCTCCCGAAAGGCTACGTGTTCGACCCGGCCATGTACGACTACGACGCGGGATCCGGCGAATTCCAGCAGGGCCTGCGTTTCTTCTTCCGCCCCGACGGCACGCCCGGCGACGGCAACGTCGACATCGTCCTCAACGAGATCGGCACCGACCAGAAGCCCAAGGTCAGCGTCCGGCA
>DAOSLL010000316.1:1367-5176 GCA_035368905.1 Rhodoferax sp. | reverse complement strand
CCGGGCCACCGACCACATAGAACATCAGCAGGCCAACAATGGCAGTACCCAGCAGGGGCAGAATCAGCACCGGCTTGAGTCCGTCCAGATTGCGGCCGAGCTGGATCTTGTCGTTGAGAAACTTGACCGTGTAGCCCGCCAGAAAGCCAGCCGCAATGCCGCCGATAAAGCCAGCACCAATCGACGCGGCGATCATGCCGCCGATCATGCCCGGTGCCAGACCAGGCCGGTCGGCAATCGAGTGGGCAATAAAGCCCGCCAGAATCGGCACCATCAACGCAAAGCCGCTCTTGGCACCAATCGTGAACAGCGTCCAGGCCAGGCTGCCTTTGTGCGAATCCTCATAGACATAAATGCCACCCAGCGCAAAGCCCAGGGCAATCAGCAGGCCACCGGCGACGACAAACGGAATCATGTACGAGACACCGGTCATCAGATGCTTGTAGGCCCCGGTACGGCTGGCACTTTGCTGCGCCTTGGCGGCCTTGACCTGGTCAACATACGCCTCGCCAGTTGCCGGACTTGCCGCTTTGGCCTGCTCCCAGGCGGTACGCACTACGGCGGCACCGTCCTTGATGGCAGCCTTGGTGCTGGTCTCGTAAATGCGCTTGCCGGCAAAGCGGCTCATGTCAACATTGGTATCGGCGGCGATCAGCACAATCTCGGCGCTGGCAATTTCAGCCGCTGTCAGCGTGTTCTGGGCACCGACCGAGCCCTGGGTTTCGACCTTGATGCTGTACTGGTTGGCCTTGGCACCACTCTCCAGCCCTTCGGCCGCCATGAAGGTGTGGGCAATGCCGGTCGGGCAGGACGTGATGGCAACAATTTGAGGCATGGCCGGGTCACGCGCTGGCGCAACGCCGGGCCGGGCTGCGGGCATGGCCACGCTGAGCGCCTGACGAATCACCGCTTCGGCATCGCGGATGGTCGGGCCAGTGCCAACTTCAAGCAATCGCTTGCTGGCAAAGCGCTCCGTGCTGACATGCGTGTCGGCAGCAATGATCACTGCGTCAGCCGCAGCAATATCGGCGGCGGTCAGCGTGTTGCGAGTGCCGCCAGAACCCTGGGTTTCCACTTGAATGCTGTGCCCGGTGCGGTCAGCGGCTTGTTGCAGGGCCTCGGCGGCCATGATGGTGTGAGCGATGCCGGTCGGGCAAGCGGTCACGGCGATTATTTTTGACATGATGATGTTCCTTTGAGTAAGGGTGAAATGCGAACTTCGGGGTCAGGCAAGAGGACTGATCTGGACGGTTTGTGCCAGCGCCCGCACCGTCTCAGGCGAAGGCAAATGGGGGCCAAGCCGGGCCAGCTTGGCAGCAGAAAAGGCGCTCGCCAGACGGGCACATTCGGGCAGCGCCAAATCGGCGAGCCGCGCTGCGACGATGCCAGCCACCATCGCGTCGCCAGCCCCCACGGTGCTGATCAAGGGGGTCTGCAGGGGGTGCGCCAGCAGGGCCTGTTGACGATTGACAAACAGCGCGCCATCGCCACCCATCGACACAATCACCGTCTGCGGCGCATTCGGGCGGGCCAGCAGTTCGCGCGCAGCAGCGACGATGGCGGGGGTATCGTCCAACTGGCGACCGATCAGTTCGGCGAGTTCGGCCCGGTTTGGCTTGATGATGTCTGGCGCTGCAGCAATACCTGCGGCCAGGGCGGCACCGCTGGCATCGAGCAGCACTTTGGCACCCAGGCGATGAACATGCTCAATCAGGCTCTGGTAGGTGTCAGCGGGCCACAGCGGCGGCAAGCTGCCTGCCAGCACCACCCAACTGGTGGGGCCGGCCAGGGCATCCAGGCGCGTCAGCAGGCTTTCACGCAGGGCTTGCATGTCGTCTGCGACCAGCGCCGGGCCGGGCATGTTGATGTCGGTGGTGTCACCACTGGCACGGTCCACCAGCTTGGTGTTAATGCGGGTCAGTCCGTCCAGATAAACAAACTGGTTGTCAATCTCCTTGGCTCGAAACAGGGCTTCAAACAGGACCGCGTTGTCGCGCCCGATCTGGCCGGTGACGGCACTGGGGATGCCAAAGTCCGCCAGACACGAGGCGACGTTGATGCCCTTGCCACCCACATCGACCTGCATGCGCAAGGCGCGGTTGACTTCACCAGGGCGAAGATGCTCGACCTCGATGGTGTGATCCAGCGCCGGGTTCAGCGCCACCGCAATCACCTGGGGCAGGCTGCTGTGCAACGTGGTATTCATAGTGCGCGCACCTCATCGGCGCTGCCTGCTGCCAGTGCGCGTTGTGCCAGCGCCTGCATGGCACTGAATGAGTCGCCGCGCAAAGCTGCCTTGACGGCGGCCACGTCCTGTGCGCTCATCGACAGTTCATCGACACCCAGCCCGGTCAGAATTCGCGCGCCCAGCGGGTCGCCGGCCAGGCCACCACAGACACCGACCCAGGTACCGTGCTTTTTGGCAGCAGCTACGGTACGGGCAATCAGGTCCAGCACGGCCGGGTGCAGGCTGTCAGCCTGCGGTGCCAGCTCGGGGTGCTGGCGGTCAATCGCCAACGTGTACTGGGTCAGGTCGTTGGTGCCGACCGAGAAAAAATCGACCAGCGGCGCAAATTTGTCGGCCATGACCGCCACCGCTGGCACTTCGACCATGATGCCGATCTTGAGCTGCGGCCCGTTGACCTCGGCGCGGGCGCGTTCGCAATGGATGCGCAGGGCCTCGATTTCACTGGTATGGGTGACCATCGGGAACATGATGCGGATCGGACCATGGGCACCAGCGCGGTAAAGCGCGCGCAACTGGGTGTAAAGCAAGTCTTGCCGGATCAGCAGCAGTCTGGCCCCGCGCACGCCCAGAAACGGGTTCTCCTCCTTGGGCAGGTTCAGGTAGGGCACTTTCTTGTCGCCGCCAATGTCCAGTGCCCGGATGATCAGGGTGCGTCCGCCCATGACCTCGGTCATGTCACGGTAGACGCGGTACTGCTCTTCCTCGTCGGGTGCGCTGTTGCGCTCCAGAAACAAAAACTCGGTGCGCATCAGGCCAATGCCTTCGGCCCCGGCTTCAAGGGCCACGCTGGCCTGTTTGGCATTGGCCACATTGGCGGCGACCTCAACCGTGTGGCCATCGGTGGTGGTGGCCGGCAGATAGCGACCTTCGCGCAAGGCGTTGCGGGCTGCCAGTTGGCGGGCGATGACGGCCGCTGCTGTGTCCTGATCGGCCTCGGACACCCCCAGATAAACGGCCCCGACGCTGCCGTCGATCACCGCGCTCTGACCCTCGGGGGCGGCCAGCAGCGCACTGCCAGCGGCTACCACCGCTGGCAGGCCAAGCGTACGGGCCAGAATCGCGGTGTGCGAGGTTGGCCCGCCGCTGCTGATCGCCAGGCCGACGACAAAGTTCATGTCGAGCTGCAGCGTATCGGACGGGGTCAGATCTTCTGCCACCAGAATGCTGGGTTTGGTCAGCACCAGGCACTGGCGCTCGATCCCCAGCATATGCGCCAGCACGCGCTCGCCGACATCGCGCAAGTCAAGGGCGCGGGCCGCCAGCAGCGGGTCTGCCACTGCCTGAAGCTTTTCAATGCGGGCTTGCAAAGCGCGCTGCCAGGCCCAGGCCGGACCATGACCGCGCAAAATGCTGGCCAAAGCTTCGCGCAGCAGATCGACATCGGCGATCAGTTCACGCTGGGCCGCAAAGATCGCGGCTTGTGGCGCGCCAAGCCGGGTGCGGGTCTGATTTTCCAGAATCTCAAGCTCTTGGCTAATCGCCAACAGCGCAGCTTCCAGCGCTTCGCCATCGGCCACTACGTCACCGGGGCTGTCGGACACCTCGAACTGGCTACTGACAT
>DAOSLL010000316.1:0-1357 GCA_035368905.1 Rhodoferax sp. | reverse complement strand
ATGCCGCACCAAAGTTCCGATGGCCAGGCCGGGGCTTGCGCCAATGCCGTAAACGGCTTGCGGGCTGGCGCTGGGCAACCAGTCGGGGGCACTGCGGCGGGCGGCCAGGGCGTTACGGCGGGCCCGTTCGGCATCGGCCTTTTCATCGGCTGACAAGGAGCGCACCAGCTCCAGCAGGGCATCGACGGCGCGCCGGGCATCCGGACCACGCGCTGCCAGGCGCAGACTGTCGCCGCGCGTCACACCCAGCGTCAGCAAGCTGGTCAACGCCTTGGCATCGGCAAATTCATGCGCTTTATAGACGCGGATGTCACAGGCAAAGCGCTTGGCAGTATCGACCCAGCGGGTGGCCGGGCGGGCATGCAGGCCGTTGGGGTAGTCGAGCGTCCAGTCAGCCTGGGCATCCACCGGCCATTCCAGCACCTCGGCTACCGGGGCGGCAACCGGCATCGGTTCATCGGCGAGGGTGCTGACGATCAGTTGCGCGTCATCGGTGGCCACCAGGCTCTCGATGCTCTGGGGCCGCTGCATCAGGCGGGTCAGGCGGCGTAGCAGCACGATGTGTTCATCTGACCTGGCGGCAATCGCCACCACCAACTGTGCCTGATCGCCAAGTTTCCAGATCACGCCACTGCGAAATTGGACCACCGCAACGCCGGTATGCAGGATGTGGTGACGGTCTTCCACCATGCCGTGCGGAATCGCGACTCCTGCCCCCAGAAAGGTGTTGGCGACAGCTTCGCGCCTGAGCATGCTGTCAATATAGGCTGGGGCAATATAGCCCGCATTCACCAGCAGTTGCCCGGCGAGGCGCACTGCTTCGGTTTTATTGCTGGCCTGGGCATTCAGTTGTACGCAGGCGGTCGTCATGGTTTCCATCCGTGTCTCCTTGCTGGTTGATGGCGTTCTTGAAGGGTTGATGTAATCGATTACAAATTAATGTAATCGATTACATTTTTGATTATCAGACAAATCACGGCTTTGTGGTGGATTTTTTGCGATTTTAAAAATTTGTTCACGCAAAAAGGCTTTGAAAGGGTCGGTATTGAAGATGTTCCCTTGACTTGGTGCACAATTGTCGCAATCGATTACATTTTCAGGAGGCATGATGGTCAAAATCGTGGATGTGGCCAAGCAGGCCGGGGTATCAACCGCCTCGGTGTCGCGGGTGATGTCGGGGCTGCCAGGCATCAGCGATGAGACGCGGGCACGCGTCAACGCAGCCGTCAAATTGCTGGGGTACAGGCCAGCTCTGGCGGCACGCCGACTGCGATCGGGCAAGACGGACACACTTGGTCTGATCGTTTCCGACATCCGCAACCCGTTCTTCACCGAGATCAGCCGCGCAGTGGAAGAC
>DAOSLL010000315.1:0-5218 GCA_035368905.1 Rhodoferax sp. | reverse complement strand
AAAATGGCCATGCCGGAAACCACCATTGGCCTGTTTCCGGATGTTGCTGGCGGCTATTTTCTGAGCCGCTGCCCTGGGCACACTGGCGAATGGCTGGCGCTGACCGGGGTCACCCTGGGCGCTGCCGATGCCATCGAACTGGGTTTGGCTGATTTTTGTGCCGATGTGGCGCAGTTGCAGCCAGCCTGGGACGCGCTGGCTTGCATCAACCCGGCAGACCCGGCTCAGTTGTCACATTGGGTTACTATGTATTCAATAGCTGGTAGCGCAAGCAACATAAGGGCTAGAGGCCAAATTGACCACTATTTTGCGTTGGAAAGTGTGGCCAGCGTGCTAGCCGCCTTGCAAGCCGATCCAGGCGACTGGGCCAGCCAGACCGTTGTCCAGTTGCGCCAGCGCTCGCCGCTGATGCTGCATGTGGCGTTCGAGCAGATTCGCCGCGCCCGCAGCCTCAACCTGGCCGATGAACTGCGCATGGAGCGCGACATGATGCGGCACTGTTTTTTTCCGGCGCATCTCGGGCGCAGTGGCAGCCAGACCGATACCGCCGAAGGCATCCGCGCGCTGGCCATTGACAAGGACAACCAGCCGCGCTGGAACCCGGCGCGCATTGAAGATGTCAGCGCCCAGATGGTGCTGCCTTTTTTTACCAGCCCCTGGGTCAGCCACTGCCACCCGCTGCGGGGCTTGAGCTGATGGCACCCGCACTTCAGAGCTGGTGATAGACCAGATCGGCCAGTTTCTTCAGCGTCTCGCGCGGCAGTTGCCCGGCCAGCGCGTCGCCAAAGCCCTGATCGACCCAGTAAAAGCTGGGGGTTTCGCCCTGTGACTCGTAGCGGAAACCGGTCTCCAGGCTTGACCGGTCTGCCACTGCAGCATCCACTGCGCCCAGATAAGTAGAGTCGAAGCGTGACGCGGTAATCGATTGTCTCGTACGGAGACACTTTCGAGCTTGACCTGATGCTTGAGTCGCTTGAACGCCTCCTCGATACGCCAGCGCTCATGATAAAGCTCACTAAAAACGACTGTCGGAAATTGGCTGATTGGCGTATTGGTTGCCATCACCCGAACAAGTCCATCAGGTGTCACACACCTGACCAACCTGACCTGTGGTGTGACACCAGAGCATCGATAGTCTTGGCAGTCCCATTTGTTGGGCTTGTTCAGCGTGACCTGGGCATCAACTTGACCGCTGTTGGCGAAAGCGCGCACTGCGGCCCAGCCGCCGCTGGACTTCTCGCAGCGCATACAAAAGCGGATGTTGTGCTCAGTCAGCCTTGGGGCATCAACTTATCAACGCAGCGCTCACACAATGGTCTGCGCTGACTGAAGCTGAGCAGACTCTCAGGCACTGCCGCTTGACTGGGATAGCGACGATCATTCCATTGCACATCGTTTTGGCGATCAATGGTTAGCCGAGCTTAGAAGTGCGGTCTTGGTCGTGCCGTCTGTCGTTGCCAAGCTGGAATGGAATGCGGTGGTCAATCCGCTTCATCCTGCTGCAGGGCAGCTTGTTGTGTCGCAGAGTCAAATGGTCATTTGGGATCAACGTCTGTTTGGTCAATAACTCCCTCAGTTTGAACTACACCGTTACCTTCAGCATGCAGAGTTGGGCAATGTCGAGATCAGACTGACGTAGCAAACAGTCAGGTTCTCGCCTTTACCCTTTACTTTAAGGTAAAAGTCTTCCTCGAAGCTGAGGTGTCCGTGATGGATCGGTGCGATCGCTTTGCGCACTGCCTGATGAACGAGTATGGCACCTGGCTGGCAGTTTTTTTCGATGCGTGACGCGGTATTCACCACATCGCCAATGGCTGTCCAGTCGAGTCGTTCGACCGTTCCAACATTGCCTATCAACACCTCGCCCCAGTGGATGCCAATGCGCAACTGCAAGACGGACTGCCCGGCTCGCTCGCGCAAGCTGTTGATGTCTTGGGCGTGGCGCTGCATGTCGCAGGCGGCAAATACGGCATCCGCAGGGTCATCGAACAAAGCCATGACACAGTCGCCCATGAACTTGTCGATCGAGCCATGAAAGTTCTTTACCGATCCGGCGACGCGGCGAAGTATCGAATTTAGTGAGTCGATTACTGATTCGTGGTGTGCGCTGATTTCAACATAGTTGGTGAAGCCGACAATATCGCAGAACAACACTGCCACGAAGCGCTCTTCATTGGTTAGTTGGGTATGGCCTAGCTGGATGGCATCACGTGCTTTTTCCTGTACCAGTTGCGGCACATAGCTTCGCGTAATGTTGTGGATTCTGACTTCGGTCAGGATGGAGCCTTCGGAAAGCTGGCTATTGCCCTCATCAATGGAAACCTTCTGCCAGAGCGTGTGAATGACCAGCATTTCATCGCGGAAACCGCTGACGTTGAAGAGGATCGAGGTAGTCCCACCGTCAGGCAGATTGATGCGTATCCGGTAGTTTTCAAATTTGCCACTGGGTTCGCCCAAGGCAAGGCCCCAGACAATGTCATTGTAGAAATTCGAGGGAATCGCCTCTGACACGATTTCGACCGAGGCGTCGCAAACATCCAACCCAAGCCGGCTGAGCATGGAGGGAGATACCGCAAGAATTTCGCCAATGGTAGAAAAGTGGATGAGGCCGTAGCCGAGACTGTCAAAGATGTGGCTCAGGCTGGTTGATCTGTGTTGCTGTTCAAGTAGGGCGTGTGTTAACGGCACAGGTTGGCGGTCACTGCGTTTCATCAGCATCAGCCGACATCCAGATGCCTTCCCCGGACGGGTGGTCAACTGCAGTTCAAAACTCATCGCTTCGATGAGTTCTTCAGTCTGACAGACTGATCTGTCCCAGCTTACAGGAACGTCTATCCACGCTATCACGCCGTCTTGGCGGGGGAAAACTACCGAAATTTGCTGATCGTGGGTTATGCAAAAACGGTCAATATTCTGTGCACCATGTTCACTTGTCTCGGTATGGTAGAGAGCGTCAAGAGCGTCATCGTTGCCGGAGAGGTCAATACCGAAGTCGGTTTCAAAAAGCTGACGGAATATATGACGGTGCATGGTTTTGACTGAGCTTTCAACCAGATCACGGAGAATAAGTCTAGAAGGTGCAGTAAATTTTGCAAGATTGTGATATTGAAGCGCCCGTTCCAGATCGGACTGGAGATTCTTCCAGACGCCGTACCCAAGTGAGGTGAACTGATGGGTTTCGGCCTGGTCCGGAGTTGTGGATGAGGGCATGTTAAATCGTGGCAAAGAGTTTGTAGGTGTCGACTTTCATCAGGTCGGAAACAAAGGTCTCGTCTAACAGGGAATCGCAAAGTGGTTCATTGAGCCCAAGCGCCATCAGTGTGGACTTTTGTACGTCGGTATCCTCGGTCAGGCAGCCTCCGATACCGCGCCATTTGATCAAGGTGTTTGCAACTGCCAGGCTGAGCAACACGACATCTGTCGCATATTGGGCGCGTGGCACAGAGAGGTCAAATGCCATGTAGTCATTGAATCGCTCCGGCAGCCTCCACTGAGTTACCGCCTCGCGCCCGATCTGCACATGGGTTACACCGAAAAAATGCTGTTCTGCCTCAAGACTGGAGCAGCCTGTTTTGATGGAGAGGGAAATCGCCTCAAGGCAGAGGTTCTGGTCGTGATTGAAGAGCAGCACCTTTCCTGTGTCATGCATCAGGCCAGCAACAAAGGACTCATCGCGACCGCTGGAACTAACGAGTTTGCCGCAAATGCTCTGGCTGGCAAGGGCGGTAAGCAGCGAATGCTGCCAGACGTGAGTGCGAAACAGGAGATTTTTGGTTTGCGAGAACAGCGAACGGGTAAGTGCCAGAAGAGCCAGTGAGCGCACGACGTTAAATCCAAGCACACTGATCGCCAGCGGAATGGTAGTGATGTTGCGACCACGACTGTACAGCGACGAATTAACTACTCGCAGCAGCAGTGTGGTAACACCCTGATCCGAACCGACGAGGTTTTCTAGTTCACGAAAGCAACTTGCCGAATCGACATCAAGTCTAATGATGCCAGCAATAACCTCGGACTGGACCGGAATGTTCTTGTAGTTGATTGTTTTGCAATCCATTTATTCGCAGTTCGTGTTTTAGCGGATAGGCATTTCAATCGCACGAGTTCCAGTATCTCAGTCTGGACAAGCCATCGATCAGCATGAAAAACCTCGATTTGGCCGCAGCAATGTTCTGCTTGAATTCTGCTCAAATTCCCGCGAATCCTCCTACCATCGGCCAGCGCGAACTTTACCCGTTTTATCGAGGATGACCAATTTCAGACTTTTTCCAGTGGAGTACCCTGGCGTGAGCGTTGATGGGCTACACGCACCGAACAAGGCATAAGACTGTTCGTGCCGATTGAATACTGACCCAACCTGCTGCTGCGGCCACCAGTGGTGGCCAATTGACAGCGCAGGGGGCCATTGCAGGTGGACTTGCCACTGCCCGCCACATCCTTGTCAAAGGTGTACAGCGTCATGCCGTTGGGGCCGGTCAGCAGGCCGTCGGCTGCCTTGGCAGGTGCCGGGGAGGTGGACGCACAGCCAGCAACGATTGCCAGCGTGACAGCGCCAAGGTTCAGCGCGGGGGAAACAAACTTGGTTCTTTTGAATTTCGAGTGGGTTAAGTCGGGAGAGATGTTGACCAAAAGGGTGGCGGCTCAACCTGTTAGCTCAAGGTGGGGCCTGCTCGGCGCTGCTGAAAAAACAATGAGTAGTCAGCATCCCAGCCCCGCACGCGGACCAAGCCTTCTCGAAGAAACAGGGGGAGAGGTCGGCGGCAGTGGCGATGCAGGCAGCCCGTTTTTCTTAGGCCAAATCGGTGTCAATCGCTTATGCAGTAAGCGTAGCTAGCTACTTTTTTGATTGTTAACATTGCAGCCGTTTCTGGCACGAGATTTTTGTTTGAATGCTGCTATGGGTGTGCCTCAATGAGTTTTCCATTTCATGTCAGACAAGCTTTTTGCATTCAGATGATGCTCTATTTTTATGATTCACATCCGGCTGCATATCGAAAATTGAGAAGTTTGTACCCACTCAAATTTCAGTAGAGCCACAAATTTCATGGTGAACTCCTGTTGAATTGAAAGCAGTAAAGCGTCTGCAACGGGACAAACACCAGAGTTCATGGATTTACTCCACCTACCTGAGAAAAATCATCTTTGGCGGGATTTCATGGCTCGCTCCACTTCGCGTTTGCCTTCACGGTCCTTGATGGTGTCGCGCTTGTCGTGCTCG
>DAOSLL010000314.1:0-5230 GCA_035368905.1 Rhodoferax sp. | reverse complement strand
CGTGGCATTCAATGACAAGGAGGCCCTGGAGGGCTTTACCAGTTGCCGCAACGAGGCTCGCAACAGCTTCGGTGATGACCGGGTTTTCATCGAGAAGTTTGTCGAGGAACCCCGTCACATCGAGATTCAGTTGATTGGCGACAGCCATGGCAATGTGCTGTACCTTAACGAGCGTGAATGCTCGATTCAGCGCCGTCACCAGAAAGTGATTGAAGAGGCACCTTCTCCGTTCATCAGCGATGCCACCCGCAAAGCCATGGGTGAGCAGGCCGTGGCTTTGGCCAAGGCAGTGAAGTATGAAAGCGCTGGCACAGTGGAGTTCGTGGTAGGGAAAAACCAGGACTTTTACTTTCTGGAAATGAACACCCGCCTGCAGGTTGAACACCCGGTGACCGAATGCATTACCGGGCTTGATCTGGTCGAGTTAATGATCCGCGTAGCCGCTGGCGAGAAGCTGCCATTGACCCAGGCCGATGTCAAGCGTGACGGCTGGGCGATGGAATGTCGTATCAACGCGGAAGACCCGTTTCGCAACTTTTTGCCATCCACTGGACGTCTGGTGCGCTTCGAGCCCCCGAAAGAGACCATGTTTGCCTCTGATGTGTCGCAGTGGCAGGGTGTGCGGGTTGATACCGGCGTGCAGGATGGTGGCGAGATCCCGATGTATTACGACTCGATGATTGCCAAGTTGATTGTGCACGGCAAAGATCGCCTGGAAGCCATTAGCAAAATGCGTGAAGCCCTCAATGGCTTTGTGATTCGCGGTGTCTCCAGCAACATCCCGTTTCAGGCTGCGCTGCTGGCGCACCCGAAGTTTGTCGCGGGTGACTTCAATACCGGCTTTATCGCCGAAAACTACGGCAAGGGTTTCCGGGCCGAAGATGTGCCGCACACCGACATCGAGTTTCTGGTGGCGCTGGCGGCCTTTGTCAATCGCCGTTACCTGCACCGTGCGACATCCATCACCGGACAGTTGGAGGGACACGAGCTGCGCGTTGGCTCTGAATTTGTGGTGGTCACCATGGGGCATGAGGGCGACGGCGTGTCTTATCCGGTGCATATTGCCGAGTTCAATGACAAAGCGCGCATCGGCGAAATTACGGTGGGCGGTAAGTGTTATGCCATTCACAGTGAATCGAAGTTTGGCTGGGTGCGCATTGAAGGTACTTGCAACGGCGCCCATTTCACCGCCCAAGTCGAGCGTGGCACAGCCAAAAAACCACTGGCCATTCGTGTGATTCACAACGGTACCCAGCTTGATGTGATGGTGATGCTGAAACGTGCTGCCGACATGCTTGCCCTGATGCCGCACAAGCCGCCGCCAGACATGAGCCGTTATGTACTGTCGCCGATGCCTGGTTTGCTGGTGGAGGTGTCTGTGCAACCGGGTCAGAAGGTGGTAGCTGGCGAACGGGTTGCCGTGATCGAAGCCATGAAGATGGAAAATGTACTGTTTGCCGCAGCCGACGGCGTAGTTGGTAAACTGTTGGCGGTCAAGGGCGAGAGTCTGGCAGTCGATCAGCCGATTGTCGAGTTCGCCTGAGTCTGCCGTTGGGCCAGACCCATTGAGTCTGGCCCAATGGTGATCTGCGTAGCATGCTATTTATTTTCAAGTAACCAAAAACCAAAGAGGTCACAATGAGTTCAACACCACGTCCTTTCAAAACGCTGGGCATCCAGCAAATCGCCATTGGTGCGACCAGCAAAGTCAGGTTGCAAAAGCTGTGGGTCGATATGCTGGGGCTGGAGCTGACCGGCAGCTTCAGGAGCGAGCGGGAAAACGTGGATGAGGACATTTGTGCCATGGGTGTCGGCCCGTTCAAGGTCGAGGTCGATCTGATGCAGCCAGTTGATATCGACAAGAAACCTGCGGTACACGTGACACCGCTTAACCACGTCGGTATCTGGATCGATGATCTGCCAAAAGCGGTGGAGTGGCTGACGGCGCAGGGTGTGCGTTTTGCACCGGGCGGCATTCGCAAGGGTGCGGCCGGCTTTGACATCTGCTTCTTGCACCCCAAGGGCAATGAAGAGTTTCCGATTTGTGGTGAAGGTGTGCTGATCGAAATGGTGCAGGCACCGCCTGAAGTCATCAAGGCCTTTGCGGCACTGGCGGCGTAACACCCTCCTTTTTGGCCCGCGCGCGGGCCAAAGCGGCAGCAATCACGATGCGCTTCTTGTCCAGAACTGCGGGGTCCTTGTGCTGCGAATGGTGTTCCAGATCGGCCAACTTCATGATGGCTTTGCTTTCAAGCCTTTCATCGTTCTCGGTCTCTTCCCGGTTGCGCTTAAAGCAGTGGAAAGCGTAGCGATCACGAGCCCGGTCAGCCGCCACTTGTGACCAGGCGGCCCAGCCGGTAGCGGTGCCCGTTGCGTTTTCAACCAGAATGCAGTCTACCGGGCACGCTGGCAAGCACAGCTCACAGCCAGTGCATTCGGCTTCGATCACCGTGTGCATCAGCTTGTTGGCACCCACAATCGCGTCAACCGGGCAGGCTTTGATGCACAGCGTGCAGCCAATACACCATGCCTCATCGATATGGACGACCTTGCGCGGGCCTTGCTGGCCGTTGTCGGGATTAAGGGGTTTGCCGGGACGACCGGTCAGGCGAGCCAGTCGGTCCACTCCTTCAGTGCCACCTGGCGGGCACTGGTTAATGTCAGCTACTCCATCGGCAACGGCTATGGCGTAAGCAGCGCAGTCAGGGTAGCCGCAGCGCGTGCACTGCGTTTGCGGCAACATCCGCAGGATGCTGGCCGCCGCCACCGTCATTTCTGGCGCAATGCCGCTTTGCGGCGAGGGGCTTTGGCCGGTGTCGCAGCCACCTCCTCGGTGACTTGGCTGGGCGGGGCATCGGTTTCAGACGCTGTGATTTCTGCTGACGCAAGGTCTGGCGTTTTGGCTCTTGCGGCTGCTCTGGCTTTCGGGGCTCGCTTGGCTGGCTTGGGTGTGACATCGACTGCTGCTAAAGGGTTGGCGACAGGGATAACAGGACCTTGATATTGCAGCATGAATGCCTTGACGATCGGATAGACCACTTCGCGCCAGCGCCGCCCGGAAAAAATGCCGTAGTGGCCAGCACCTTCAACTTCCAGATGCTCCTGCATGGCTTTGGGGACACCAGTGCAAATGTCATGAACCGCCTCGGTTTGGCCCGAGCCCGAAATATCGTCGAGCTGGCCTTCTACCGACAGCAGGGCCGTGGTTTTAATGTCTTCCGGATGCACGCGCTCAATCTTGCCATCGACACCGCGCACATCCCAGGTGCCGTTGATAAGGCTGAAATCCTGAAACACGGTGCGAATGGTTTGCAGATAGTAGTTGGCATCCATGTCAAGTACCGCGTTGTACTCGTCATAAAACATGCGATGCGTCTCGGCGCTGGAGCGGTCGCCTTTGATCAGGTCCTGAAAGTAGTCGTAATGGCTGCGCACATGGTTGCTGGGGTTCATCGCGACAAAACCAGAATGCTGCAGAAAGCCTGGATAGACACGCCGTCCGGCACCGGCGTAGCGGGTCGGCACCCGGTAGATCACATTGTTCTCGAACCACTTGATGTCTTTGTTCATGGCCAAGTTGTTGGCTGCCGTGGGGGACCTTCGTGCGTCGATCGGGCCTCCCATCATCACCATGCTCAAGGGTGTTAGTTCACCACGGCTGGCCATCAGGGACACTGCCGCCAGCACTGGCACGGTCGGCTGGCAGACGCTCATGGTGTGGCAGTTGCCGTAAATTTTCTGCAAATGGCGGATGAATTCCTGCACGTAATTGATGTAGTCGTCCAGATGAAACTCACCTTCGGACATTGGCACCAGGCGTGCGTTGGTCCAGTCGGTGATGTAGACCTTGTGGTCTTTCAGCATGGTCCGGACAGTGTCGCGCAGCAGCGTCGCGAAGTGGCCCGAGAGGGGTGCAATGATCAGGACGGCCGGTTGATCCTTGAGCTTGATCAAGGTATCGGCATCGTCGGTAAAACGTTTGAAGCGACGCAGTTCGCAAAATGGCTTTTTAACTTCAACGCGCTCGTGAACGGCGACATCAACACCGTCGACATCGACGGTGGTCAGCCCAAACTCGGGCTTTTCGTAATCTTTACCGAGGCGGTGCACCAAATCGTAGGCGGCCGAAATGCGCTGTGAAAATGGATGTTTGCCCATCAATGACAAGGGGTTGGCGTACATTTTTGCCGCCGACTGTGCGAGATCGGTGAACGGCTCCATCAGCGAACGTTGGGTTTCGTACAATTTATAGAGCACAGCATAACCTCTTTCTAGTTGACAATGTTGCGGTGCAATATAGCAGGACTGAATGGAAAAGCATAGCTATCCGATCAAACTAGTCGGCTTTTGTTATGCGATTGGTGGCGGTCAATGGCACAAATCGTCGACTGGTGACACCTTCAACGGTGGTGTCTTTCAGCGCTGGTTTGCAGGGCGCATGGATCGCTGGTTGTCATGGTACCGCGGTTTGCGGTGCTGGCAGAAGCGGATGCCAGTGCTTTGGCAAAAACTGCTCGCAGGTGCGTACAGATACCTCTCGGGCATGGCGCCTGTCCACCCAGACCCTTGGGCGGTCGCAACGTCGGCCAGTGGCGGTGCAGCAGCACGCTGGCGCCGTGCAGAAGTTTGATCACTGTGCCAGGAACTGGCCTGCCTTATGTCGCATTGGCTGCAAACCAACCGCAGCGGGTTGTTTTGCACCGGGTTTTTGACCCGCAACAGGGCGAACGGCCTGCAAATCCGGCACACATTGGCCTTGCCGGGGTCAATTCTCTCTGTCGATGCGCCAAGTCGGACAAGCTAGTGGTCCGGCAGCTTTTCCCTGCAAGTCAAACAACAGCGCACATAACCGTTGGGGGACGCTGTCAATGCCCGGCAGGCAGGGTTGCTGTGCAAATGTGTTCTTTCCTTATGTGGCCGATTTGCCGCCATTCCCGCCCTTTTCGCGAGCGACGGAGATGCGATGAAAACAAATTTACCCTGCGCAACTTTTGTCATGCCCTGGCCAGATCGCCAGCCAACAGGCTAAGCGCATGGTAAGCCTGACCGGCATCGGCATTCCACTGCGCCACCGCCTTGCCCTGCACGGCCAGCAGCGCCAGGTCGCCACGCGCGGCCGGGCCGGTCAATGCGCCCTTGGGGCCGAGCGCGACGATATTGTTGACCGCGTTGTGCAGCAGGGTAGCGCGCAGGTGCAGGGCCATCTCGGTGGGCATGCCGATGTCTTGCC